>NZ_JBIAQF010000030.1:0-118788 GCF_042888885.1 Streptomyces sp. NPDC002742 | reverse complement strand
TGCACTGGACCCGCCGCATGATCGAGATCCGCAAACAGAACAAGGCCTTCGGACTCGGCTCCTACACCGAACTCCAGTCCTCCAACCCCGCCGTCCTCGCCTTCCTGCGCGAAGCGCCGTCGACCGAGGGCGAAGGGGACGACGATCTCGTGCTGTGCGTGCACAACTTCTCCCGCTTCGCCCAGCCCACCGAACTCGACCTGCGCGAGTTCAACAGCAGGCACCCGGTCGAGCTCATCGGCGGCGTGCGATTCCCGGCCATCGGCGAACTGCCGTACTTGCTGACCCTCGCCGGTCACGGCTTCTACTGGTTCCGCCTCCGGAAGGAAGCCGTCTAGAACCCGGGCGGCGGGGCGGTTTCTCCCGCCCCGCCCTGGGCACCCATGACTCACACCTCGCCCGGTATCCGGGGCCCCCGGGTCACTGGGGAAAGGACGCGACGCCATGTCGGAAGCCGTAACCCACTCTGCCACGGCCCCGGTCGCACGCCCCGAGTTGCTCGCGTCGCTCGATCCACTCCTGCGGGAATGGCTGCCCCGGCAACGCTGGTTCGCGGGCAAAGGGCGTCCGGTGACCGGATTCTCCCTGGTGGCCGCGGTGGAACTACTGCCGCCCGGCGGCCGGTTGGGCCTGATCCATCTGCTCGTACGCGCCCATCAGCCGCGCACTCCCGCGCAGGGCGCCGCCTCGCACCCCGGGGACTGCTACCAGTTACTGATCGGCGTACGCGAGGCGCTGCCGCCCCGGCTCGCACCGGCCCTGATCGGACATCTGGAGGAAGGCCCGCTGGCCGGCCGCACGGTGTACGAGGCGCTGCACGACCCGCGCCCCGCCGGTGTCCTCCTGGAGGCCCTGCGCACCGGGGCCCGCGTGGGCGACCTGCGCTTCGAGCGCGACCGGCGCCAGGAGATACGAAAGGACCTGGTCCCGCGCCTGGTGACGGCGGAACAGTCCAACTCGTCGGTCGTCTACGGAGATACGTTCATCCTGAAGGTGCTCCGACGGATCGTCCCCGGGATCAACCCGGATCTGGAACTTCCGCTGGTGCTGGCCCGGGAGGGCTGCGCGCGGGTCCCGGCGCCCGCCGCCTGGATGCACGCCGACCTCGACGCGGAGACCTACGTACTCGGCGTGCTCCAGCCCTTCGTGCAGGGCGCGGCCGACGGCTGGGAACTGGCGTTGCGGGAACTGGCCAAGAGCGAGGACTTCACCGCCGAGGCGCGGGCGCTGGGCCGGGCCACCGCCGAGGTGCACACCGCGCTCGCCCGGTCGCTGCCCACGGTCACCCTGGGCCATACGCAGATGCGGCCTCTCATCGACGCCATGACCGGGCGGCTCGACGCCGCCGCGCAGGCGGTGCCCGCGCTCCGGCCCCACGCGCCCGGCCTGCGGACCGCGTTCGAGGCGCTGGCCGATCTGTCCGCCGAAGGTCATACGTGGACGGCCCAGCGCATCCACGGCGACCTGCATCTCGGCCAGTGCCTGCGCTCCCCCGACGGGGAGTGGTCGCTCATCGACTTCGAGGGCGAGCCGTCGAAACCGCTCGCCGAGCGCCGTATGCCCCAGCCCCCGGCACGCGACATCGCGGGCATGCTCCGCTCCTTCGACTACGCGGCCCACTCCGTCCCCCGGGCCCCCGGCTCCGCGGCGGCATCGTCGGCGCCCGGCTGGGCCGACGCCTGCCGCGCCGCCTACTGCACCGGATACGCCGAGGTCAGCGGCCTCGACCCACGCACGGACCCGGTATTACTGCGCGCCTTCGAGACGGACAAGGCGGTGTACGAGGTCGTGTACGAGGCCCGGCACCGCCCGGACTGGCTGCCGGTCCCGCTGGCGGCGGTACGGCGGCTGGCCGCGTCGCGCTGATCCCCCTGCTGTTCCCCCAGCCCACCCTCCAGAGGAGGCTCCGCCCGTGACGCCCCGCCCCCCGTCCGACGAAAGTCCGAAGAAGAACGGCGCGAAGAAACCGGCCGCCGCCGAGAAGACGCCCGACGAGAGGCCGACGGCCAAGAAGGCAGAGACCAGGGAGACAGCGACCGGGAAGGCAGCGACCCGGAAGACAGAGACCCGGAGGGCAGAGACCCGGACAGCACCGGTCGAGGCGGTCGAGGGCGAGACCGGTCCCGGCCGGGGCGAGAGCGGTCCCGCGTCCGGCGAGACAGGTCCCGGCCGGGGCGAGGTGCGCCCCGGCCCGGCCGGAAGCGGTCCCGCCCTCGCCGGTGTCCACCCGGCGGACCGGCAGCGGCTGCTCGACGGGACGCACCATGATCCGCACGGAGTGCTGGGCGCCCATCCGGTGCCTGACGGCGTCGCCTTCCGGGCCTTCCGTCCGTTCGCGCTCGGGGTCACCGTCGTCACGGACGAGCTGCGCTCCGAACTGCGCGACGACGGGGACGGCTTCTTCTCCGGGCTGCTGCCGCTGCGCGCGGTCCCGGAGTCGTACCGGCTGCTCGTGGCGTACGAGGGGACGGTGCTGGAGACCGAGGACCCGTACCGCTTCCTGCCCGCGCTCGGCGAGCTGGACCTGCATCTGCTCGGCGAGGGCCGGCACGAGGAACTGTGGCGGGCGCTCGGCGCCGAGCCGATGGAGCAACAGGGCGTCGCCGGAACCCGGTTCACCGTGTGGGCTCCGAACGCGCTGGGTGTCCGGCTGGCCGGCGGCTTCAACTTCTGGGACGGCACGGGACACCCGATGCGGTCGCTCGGCTCCTCGGGTGTGTGGGAGCTGTTCGTACCGGCGACAGGAGAGGGCGAGCTCTACAAGTTCGACATCACCCGCCCCGACGGCTCCCGCACCCTGCGCGCGGACCCGATGGCCCGCCGCACGGAGACCCCGCCCAACACCTCCTCCGTCGTCCACGCGTCCCACCATGTGTGGCAGGACGCGGAGTGGATGGCGAAGAGGGCGACCCGGCCCGCCCACGAGGCGCCGTTCTCGGTGTACGAGGTGCATCTGCCGTCGTGGCGGCCCGGTCTGACCTACCGTCAACTGGCCGACCAGCTCCCGGCCTACGTCACCGACCTCGGCTTCACCCATGTCGAGCTGATGCCCGTCGCCGAGCATCCCTTCGGGGGCTCCTGGGGCTACCAGGTCACCGGCTTCTTCGCCCCCACCGCACGCCTGGGCACCCCCGACGACTTCAAGTACCTCGTCGACGCCCTCCACCGCGCCGGCGTCGGCGTCCTCATGGACTGGGTCCCCGCCCACTTCCCCCGCGACGAGTGGGCCCTCGCCGAATTCGACGGACGCCCGCTCTACGAACACGCCGACCCCCAGCGCGCCGACCATCCCGACTGGGGCACCCTGGAGTTCGACTACGGCCGTCGCGAGGTCCGCAACTTCCTCGTCGCCAACGCCACCTACTGGTGCGAGGAGTTCCACATCGACGGCCTGCGCGTCGACGCCGTCGCCTCCATGCTCTACCTCGACTACTCCCGCGAACCCGGCCAGTGGACCCCCAACGAACACGGCGGCCGCGAGAACCTCGACGCGGTGGCGTTCCTCCAGGAGATGAACGCCACCGTCTACCGCCGCAACCCCGGCGTCGTCACCATCGCGGAGGAGTCGACGGCCTGGGACGGCGTCACCCGGGCCACGCATCATGTCGGCCCCGGAGGCTTCGGCGGTCTGGGGTTCGGGCTGAAGTGGAACATGGGGTGGATGCACGACTCGCTGGACTACGTGTCCCACGAGCCGGTCCACCGGAAGTACCACCACGACGAGATGACCTTCTCGATGGTGTACGCCTACAGCGAGAACTACGTCCTGCCGATCTCCCACGACGAGGTCGTGCACGGCAAACGATCACTCGTCTCCAAGATGCCCGGCGACTGGTGGCAGCAACGCGCCAACCTGCGCGCCTACCTGGCCTTCATGTGGGCCCACCCCGGCAAGCAACTCCTCTTCATGGGGCAGGAGTTCGCCCAGGGCGCCGAATGGTCCGAGGCCCACGGCCCCGACTGGTGGCTCCTCGACCCCGCCTACGGCGCCGAACCCGACCACCGCGGCGTCCGCGACCTCGTCCGCGACCTCAACACCACCTACCGGCGTGAACCCGCCCTGTGGGAACGCGACACCGATCCTTCAGGCTTCAACTGGATAACCGGGGACTCCGCCGACGACAACGTCTTCGCCTTCCTGCGCCACGCCGCCGACGGCACCCCGCTGCTCGCCGTCTCGCACTTCTCCCCCGCCGTCCGGCACAACTACCGCCTCGGTGTTCCCGAGGACATCCCCGCCTGGAACGAAGTCCTCAACACCGACGCCCTTCGCTACGGCGGCAGCGACATCACCAACCCCGACCCCGTCAAACCGGAACCCCAGGGCTGGCACGGCCGCCCGGCCAGCATCCAGCTGACGCTGCCGCCACTGGCGACGGTGTGGCTGCGGCCGGCCTAGCGACGTCACGCACCCGGTCCCCGGCGGGCGGCCACCGGGGACCAGGGACCGGGCCGCCGGGACCGGTCAGCGGCGTGGCGGCGCGGCGGCGGGACAGGCGAGCCCGCTCCCGCTCCGCACCGGCGCCGGCACCGGCACCGGCACCGGCACCCCGCAGCCGTCACCCCGGGACCGGCCCCCGCACCCGTCACTCCAGACCGGTGCCACGCAGCGACGCGGGCAGTTCCCCGGTGTACAGGACGCCCAGGGTCTGGGTGGCCCGGGTCAGCGCCACGTACAGGTCGCTCGTGCCGTACGCCGCGGGCTCGACCACCAGGACGGAGTCGAATTCGAGCCCCTTGGCCTGCCGGGGGTCGAGGAGCACCACCGTGCGGGTGAGATCCGGCTCCTGGCCCACCGTCACCCCGTCCAGCCGGCCCGCGAGCGCGGTGTGCAGGGCACGCGGCGCGATCACCGCGAGCCGTCCCTCGGCGGGAGTCAGCTCGGCGACGGCCTTGGCGACCGCGCCGGGCAGGTCGTCCCCGGCGTCCCGCGCCCAGGGCCGTACCCCGGTGGAGCGGACGGAGCGCGGCGGCTCGAACCCGGGGCGTTCGGCCCGCACCACGCCGGCGGCGACGTCCATGATCTCCGACGGCGTGCGGTAGTTGACGCCGAGACGGGTGTGCTCCCAGCGGTCCTCGACGTACGGGGAGAGGATCTCCTCCCAAGAGCCGACCCCCGCCGCCTCCGCGGTCTGCGCGGGATCGCCGACGAGCGTCATCGACCGCGTGGGGCTGCGCCGCATCAGCAGCCGCCACGCCATCGGCGACAACTCCTGTGCCTCGTCGACGATGATGTGGCCGAAGGCCCAGGTCCGGTCGGCGGCGGCGCGTTCGGCGGCGCTGCGGTGGTCGTCCTCCTCGTGCCGTTCGGCCATCCGCTCGGCGTCGATGATGTTGTGCGCGGACAGGATCTCGGAGTCGTCCTCGTGCTTGTCCTCGAACTCGTACGTACGCGAGGCGTAGGAGACGTCCAGCACGCCCTGCGCGTAGGCGATCTGGGTACGGCGTTCCTGGTCGGCCAGCGCCCGCGCGACCCGGTCGTCCTCGCCGAGGAGTTCGGCCGCCTCGTCCAGCAGCGGAACGTCGGCGCCGGTCCAGTCACGGGCGCCGGTCAGCGGGCGGTGGATCGCCGCCGCGTCCTCGTCCGGGAGGTGGCCGTACGGGTCGGCGAGGAAGTCGGCGACCAGTCGCTGCGGGGTCAGCCTCGGCCACAACTGATCGACGGCGGACCAGACTTCGGGGTTCTCTGCGAGTTCGTCGCGGATCTGGGTGATGTCGCTCGGGTCGAGGAGGTTGGAGCCGTCGAAGGGGTCCGTGCCGATGCGCTCGGCGAGCATGTCGGTGAGGGTGTTGAGGATGTGGCCCTCGAAGTGCTCGCGGGCGACGTTGTGGGGCAGGTCGGCCGCGCGGGTGCGGTCCCGGGCGACCTGGACGAGGCCCGCGTCGAGCATCAGGACGTCCCGGTCGTGCTCGATCGCGATCACCGGGTCGGGGAGCGCCTGGCGGTCCCGGACGACCTCGGCCAGGACGTCGGCCATCCGGGCGCGGCCCTTCACGGCGGCCGCGTCGGGCGTGTCGACGGCCGTCGCGTGGACTCCGGGGAAGAGCTCGCCGACGGTCGAGAGCAGCACGCCGGTCTCGCCGAGCGAGGGCAGCACCTCGCCGATGTAGCCGAGGAAGGCCGGGTTGGGGCCGACGATCAGGACGGCCCGCTTGGCGAGCAGTTCCCGGTGTTCGTAGAGGAGATACGCGGCGCGGTGCAGGGCGACGGCCGTCTTGCCGGTGCCGGGACCGCCCTCGACGACCATGATCCCCCGGTGCGGCGCGCGGATGATCCGGTCCTGTTCGGCCTGGATGGTCTGCACGATGTCGCTCATCCGGCCGGTCCGGGCCGAGTTGAGCGCGGCGAGCAGCACGGCGTCGCCGGTGGGGTCCTCGTGGCCGGTTCGTTCGCGGTCGCCGAGGTCGAGGATCTCGTCGTGCAGGTCGGTGACGTGCCGGCCCGCGGTGCCGATGTGCCGGCGGCGGCGCAGGCCCATCGGGGTGTGACCGGTGGCCAGGTAGAAGGGGCGGGCGACCGGGGCCCGCCAGTCGATGAGGATCGGGGTGCGCTCGATGTCGTCGGCGCGGATGCCGATCCGGCCGATGTGATGGGTGACGCCGGCGGGGGTCGCCCCTTCCGCGGGGGATTCCACCGGGGCCAGGTCGATACGGCCGAAGCAGAGCGACCCGTCCACGGCGTTCAGCGCTGCCAGCAGCCCCGAGCGTTCGGCGACAAGGACGTCCCGTTCGAGCCGGGCCTGCATGGGCGTGTTGCCCTGGGCGAGCGCGTCCTCGACGGAGGCCTCGGTGACACCGCGCAGCGCGTCGACACGCGCGTACAGCCCGTCGATGAATTCCTGCTCGCTTCGCAGTTCATCGTCGGGGAATTCTGTGTGCGATCCCTTGTTTGACAATTCCGCTCCCACCCAGATATACTGCGCCTACTGAACTTCTTCACGACTCGATCCCTCGAAGTCGCGAATCATTGAATATACGCAGAGAAATCCCCCGGGCGCAATTGCCCAGGGGATTTTTTGTCTGCCGGGCCGCCGGGGCGGGTCAGAGCACGTCGGACAGCTCCTGCAACAACCGTCGCTTGGCCCGGGCGCCCACCATCGACTTCACGGGCTCACCGTCGCGGAAGACCATGAACGTCGGCATCGAGAGGACGCCGTACGCGAGTGTGGTCTCCGGATTGGTGTCCACGTCCAGCTGGACCACCTTGAACCGGTCGCCCTCCTCGAAGGCCAGCTCGCTGAGCACCGGGCCCATCTGCCGGCACGGCGGACACCAGTCGGCCGTGAACTCCACCAGCACGGGCAGCTCCGACCCGATCACCTCCGCCCCGAAGTCGGCGTCCGTCACTTCCGCCACGCCTGCCGCCCTGATCATCGCGTCCGCCCTCCCAGTTCGCATACGGGTTCCGGACCGCCCGGAACCTCAGCGTCGGCCCCCAGCTCGTCGCGCGCCCGTTCCGCCCGCGCCAGCTGCCCGCCGACCTGCGCGCGCACCGACCGCAGCTCGTCGATCAGCGCGTCGAGCTCGCCGAGCTTGCGGCGGTAGACGTCCAGCGACGCCGGGCACGAGTCGCCCTCGGGATGCCCGGCCCGCAGACACTCCACGAAGGGCCGCGTCTCCTCCAGGTCGAACCCGAAGTCCTGCAGCGTCCTGATCTGCCGGAGCAGCCGCAGGTCGTGCTCGTCGTACGTCCGGTACCCGTTCTCGCCCCGCCTCGCGGGCAGCAGCCCGCGCGACTCGTAGTAGCGCAGAGTCCGTGTGGTCGTCCCGGCACGTGCGGCCAGCTCGCCGATTCGCATGCCCCGACGGTAATCCTTGACGCCGACGTCAAGGCAAGCGTCCGTGGGCGGCCGTCCCCTCGTGCGTCAGCGTGCGGTGCGCGGCAGCAGCGGCTTGTGGTCCACCGGTGACGACAGCACGATCGAGGTCGTCGTCCGCCCCAGCGCGGAGGTCTGTTCCAGGACGTCCTCCAGGTGAATCGTGTCCTCGACGGCGACCTTGAGGATCCAGCAGTCCTCGCCGACGACGTGGTGGACCTCGGTGACCTCGGGACGGGCCAGCAGTTCCAGGGTCCGCGGATGCTTCAGCGTGTACCCGCCGTGCGGGTTGACCCGGATGAAGGCCTGGATGCCGTAACCGAGGAGGGGTGCGGACACCCGGGCGCCGTAGCCGGTGATCGCGCCCGTCGCCTCCAGCCGGCGCACCCGCTCCGCGACCGCCGCCGGGCTCAGCCGGACCCGGCGGCCCAGCTCGCTGAGTTTGATACGGCCGTCGCTCTGGAGCAGTTCCAGGATCTGCCGGTCCAGCGCGTCGAAGCCCACCGACGTTTCGCCGGAGACGGCGCGCGGATGCCGTGTTTCTTTCGGTGCGACAGCCGGATCTCCCACGTCTTCCCCTTCGGACCTGACCCCCGCGACGGGAGAATTATGACCGCAGCCCGAGGCGCCGAACGATCGGCGACCGGCGACCGGTAACGGGTGCAAAAAGCAGAGGTGCACGGGTGCATGAGGCACGGGTTCGGGGAAATAAGGGAGGGCGACGTGCGAGAGATCTGCGTCATCGGCGGAAACCGGTATTTCGGAAAGCGGCTCATTGCCCGGCTGACGGCCGCGGGAGACCGGGTCACCGTCATCAATCGCGGCTCGTCGGCGCCGCCCGCCGGGACGATTCATCTGATCGCCGACCGCAATGACGAGAACTCCCTGGACAAGGCGCTGGGTTCACGGACTTTCGACGTCGTCGTCGACCAGGTCTGCTACACACCGCGGCAGGCGGAGATCGCCCGCCGGGTCTTCGCGGGGCGCACGCGCCGGTACGTGATGACTTCCACCGTCGAGGTGTACGAGTACGAGGACACGGCGGACCCGGTCGGCGAGGACGCCGTGGATCCCCGTACGGTCGCCGTCGATCTCGGACTCCCCTGGGACGACGCCGAGTTCCTCGACGCGCACTACGGCGAGGGCAAGCGGCAGGCCGAGGCGGTGTTCGCGGCCGATCCCGGCTTCCCGTACGTGGCCGTGCGCGTCGCCCATGTCCTGGGCGGGGACGACGACTTCACCGGCCGGCTGGAGCACTACGCCGACCGGATCCGTTCCGGCGCGACGATCGCGGTGCCTCCCGTGAACCACTCGGCGACCTACATCCACGTCGAGGAGATCGCCGACTTCCTGTTCTGGACGGTGGGCGAGGACTTCACCGGCCCGGTCAACGCGGCTTCCCACGGGCCGCTGACCACACGGGAGTTGTGCGAGGCGATCACCGCGCACCTCCCGTACGGCAAGGCGGTCCTGGGTGCCGTCGAAGCGGGCGAGGTCTCCCCGTTCTCCTTCAGCCGTTCCTACGCCATGGACAACTCCCGGGCCGCCGCGCTCGGTTTCCCCTTCGGTGACGCGCGGGCCTGGCTGCCGCGCGCCGTGGCCGAGACCCTCGGAAAGGGCGGCTGACGCACACGGGACGGTGCGTCAGCGCCGTGCGCCCACGGGTCAGACCATGACCCCGGCCGACTCCTCGACCTCCAGGAGCGACGCGCTCTGCCGCTCCGCCTCGAACGCCTTGTGTCCGCCGCGCAGGCCGAACAGCCTTTTGGCGAGGGCGATGTAGAGAACCGCGAGGACGTTGAGGACCAGCGTCGCGATCTTCAACCAGCTGATGTGCTCGGTGAGCTCGTAGATCTCCAGCGGAAGGAACGCTGCGGTGGCGACGACCGTGAGGTACTCCGCCCAGCGCTTGGCGTACCAGAGCCCGACCGCCTCGACGAGTTCGATCAACGCGTACACCAGCAGCAGGACCGCGACCAGCAGCAGCGTGGAGTGCTTGTAGCCGAAGGTCTTCTGGATGGTGCCGACCACGGGCGAGTGGTCGAGGTCGTAGTGGAAGTGCCGGAAGACCGGCCTGAGGACGTCGAGGTACTCGTCGAAGAGCCGGCGCACCGCGAACTGGCTGTTGCTGAACTTCCAGACGGCGGCCGCGACCAGCACGATGAACACCCCGCGCACGGCCCGCTCGATCGCCAGGAAGCGCAGGATGAACAGATCGCGGAGCACCTTGCCGCGGGGCACGAGCGGCGCCTCGTCCGCGGGGCCGAAGCCGTGCGGATCGCCGAGCGCGAAGTCGCCGCAGCGCAGACACCGCCAGGCCTCGCCGAGGCCCGTCTCGGCGCGCAGCCGCTCCCTCAGCACCCGCTCGTCGGGCGCGTACGTCACGTGGCCGCGCCGCGCACACGTACGCCGGTCCCAGTCGATCTTCATGCTCGGTGTCCTCCGCAGAACGTGCCGTGCCGTGCCGGTCGGTCCGGCACGGCACGGTAGTGCATGTTCTAGGAGACGGCGGCCCGGGGGGTCACGGTTCCGGCCGGATCGCCGCTCTGTCCTGCGGTCGCGCTGTCGTCGCCCCGCTCGTCGGCGTCCTTCTCGACCCCGGCCTCGGGCTCGCTCTCGGCCTTGTTCCCGGCCTCGGGCTCGGCCCGGTTCTCGTTCCCGGCCTGACTCTCGGCCTCGTTCTCGTTCACGGCCTTGTTCCCGGCCCCCTTCTCGTCCCCCGCCCCTTTCTCGTTCCCGGCCTCGTTCTCGTTCCCGGCCTCGTTCTCGACCCCCGTGCGGCTCTTGCCCGGCAGCAGCACCGCGACCAGGACCGTGCCCACGCCCAGGATCACCGCTCCGACGAGGCTGGTGTGCGCCACCGCGTCCGAGAAGGACGAGCCGACGGCGTCCGCCATCTGCCGCGCTCCGCCCGCGAGTTGACCGGCCTGCGCCTTCAACTGGGCCGCCTGCTCGGGGTTCGCCGCGTGTGCCGCCTGTGCACCGATCTGACGGGCCTTGTCGCCGATGCCCTGGGCGACGGCGTATCCGGCGCCCACCGAGTCCTGGGCCGTGGCCAGGGCGCCCGCCGGGAGCTTGCTGCCCGCGGTCGCGTCGGCCAGGTGCGAGGAGTACGAACCCGCCAGCACCGAGCCGAGGATGGCGATGCCGAGCGAGCCGCCGAGCTCCAGCGAGGTGTCGTTGACCGCGCCGCCGACACCCAGTTCGGCCTCGGGGAAGGCGCCCATGATGGCGTCCGTGCAGGGGGAGAGAGCCAGTCCGATGGCGAGGCCGAGGATGACCAGGGGCAGCACGAAGTCGCCGTATGCCGACGAGGCGTCCACCCGGGTGAGCAGCGCCAGCGCCGCCGTGCCGCCGACCATGCCCGCGGTGACCGTGAACCTCATGCCGATGCGCGGAGTGAGGTAGCCGGTGAGCGCCGAGCCCACGAAGACGGCGCCGGCCAGCGGCAGCATCCGCACTCCGGTGTCCAGCGCGTCGTAGCCGAGGACGAACTGGAGGTGCTGGGTGAGGTAGTAGAAGGCGCCGAACACGGCCAGGAAGAAGAGGGCGACGGCGAGGTTCGAGCCCGCGAAGCGGCGGTGGGCGAAGCGCCGCACGTCGATGACCGGGCGCGGGTGGCGCAGCTCCCACAGGACGAAGAGGACCAGTCCGGCCCCGGCGACCACCGCGGCGGTCACGGCCTTGACGCCCCACCCGAAGTGCGGGCCTTCGATGATCATGTAGACCAGCGAGCCGATCCAGACGACGGAGAGCAGCCCGCCGACGTAGTCGATGCGGTTGTGGTGCGCGGCCTTGGACGGCGGTACGAGGACGAGGGCGCCGACGATGGCGAGGGCCGCGATCGGCACGTTGATCAGGAACGTGGAGGACCAGCCGTGGTTCTCCAGCAGGGCGCCCGCGACCAGCGGCCCGGCGGCGATGGCCAGTCCGGCGGTGGCGGTCCACAGGACGATCGCCTTGGCCCGCTCGGCGCGCGGGAAGGTCGCGGCGAGCAGGGAGAGCGTGGCGGGCATGATCAGCGCGGCGCCGACGCCCATGACGGCGCGGGCCGCGATGACCCCGGTGGAGCTGTCGACGAGCGAACCGGCGACCGCGCCGCCGCCGAAGACGACGAGCCCCAGGATGAGCGCGCCGCGCCGGCTGTACTTGTCCCCGATGGCGCCGAGCAGCAGCATCAGCGCCGCGTACGGGACGGTGTAGCCGTCGATGACCCATTGCAGGTCGGCGCTGGACAGGCCGAGGTCCTGGGTCATGTCGGGAGCCGCGACCGTGAGGGCGGTGTTCGCCATCACGATGATCAGCAGGCTCAGGCAGAGCACCAGCAGCGCCCACCAGCGCCTGGCGTAGGGCCGGTCCATCCTCTCGACCGGTTCGTTCATGACGAGACGCATGGCTACGGTCGCCCTTCCTTCGTCGACGGGTACGGAGATCCGTCCGCACCAGGACTCGCACTGCAGGACTTGCACTGCAGCACTTGCACAGTGGCGTGCAATTACACAACACTGTGCAATGTACGAGATTGCACAGCACTGTGCAAATGGAGGAGGTGGAGACGCTGTGACCGCGGAGCCGGAAGTCGCCCGGGGGGGCGGGCAGAATGGCAGCCATGACCACGGGTAACCCGAGCCGCGCCGATGTGAACCGCCGCCGCATCCTCGACGTCGCGCTCGCCGAACTGCTGCGTGACCCCGACGCGTCCATGGACCAGATCGCCCGGGCGGCGGGTGTCGTACGGCGCACGGTGTACGGGCATTTCCCCAGCCGCGAGGCGCTGGTCGGCACCCTGACCGACGAGGCCGTGGCGGCGGTCGCGGCGGCGCACGCGGCGGGCCGCGAGGGGGTCGAGGACCCGGCCGAGTCGCTGGCCCGTTCGACCCTGGCCGTCTGGGAGATCGCCGACCGTTACCGGCTGCTGGTCGCCCTCGCCCAGCGCAGCGTCACCATGCAGGGCATCCGCGAACGTCTCACACCGGTCCGCGAGGCCTGCGCGGAGATTCTCCGACGCGGCCTGGAACAGGGCGTGTTCGCGTCACCGCTGCCCCCGAACGCGCTGGCGTACGTGCACGAGCAGACCCTGTTCGCCCTCATGGAGGCGGTGAACGACGGCCTCCTGGCAGCGGAGGAGGCGGGCGGCTCCGCCACGGTCACCATGCTGACCGCGGCGGGCGTACCCGCCTCACGCGCCACCGAACTCGTGGCCGAGCTGAGCGGCTGAGTCCTCGGAGGAGTCAGGGACCTCCGAGGACTCGGCCGTGTTCAGCGGTGCACCGGGCGGCCGGGCCCATGGGGATGAGCCGGGCCGTGGGGATGTGCCGGGCCCGCGGGGACGGGCCGGGCCCGTGGGCGGATACCCGGCCGCCCGGCGTCTCAAGGGTTCCTACGCCCCGGCCGGTTCCTTCTCGCCGCCCTGCTCCGGCACGTCCGCGTGGCCATCGGCGGAGGCGGCGGGACCGCCGTCGGCGTCGTCCAGCAGGGTCTTCTCGTCGAAGGGAAGCTCTCCGGCGAGGACCCTGGCCACCCGCTCCCTGTCGATCTCCTTCGTCCAGGTGCCGATCAGGACCGTGGCCACGGCGTTGCCGGCGAAGTTCGTCAGCGCACGGGCCTCGCTCATGAAGCGGTCGATGCCGACGATGAGGCCGACGCCGTCCACCAGGGCGGGCTTGTGCGACTGGAGGCCGCCGGCCAGCGTGGCGAGGCCCGCCCCGCTGACGCCGGCCGCGCCCTTGGAGGCGACCAGGAGGAAGAGCAGGAGCGGGACCTGCTCCCCGATCGACATGGGCGTGCCCATCGCGTCGGCGATGTAGAGCGAGGCCATGGTCATGTAGATCATCGTGCCGTCGAGGTTGAAGGAGTAGCCGGTCGGGACGGTGATGCCGACGACCGACTTGCCGACGCCCAGGTGCTCCATCTTCGCGATGAGCCGCGGGAGGGCGGACTCGGAGGACGAGGTGGACAGGATCAGCAGGAACTCCCGGCCCAGGTACTTGAAGAACGTGAGGATGTTCAGGCCCGTCACCGCGCGCAGCAGCGCGCCGAGCACGATGAAGACGAAGAGGAAGCAGGTGACGTAGAAGCCGAGCATCAGCACGGCGAGACTCTTGAGCGCGTCCAGGCCCGCGGAACCGACGACGGCGGCGATGGCGCCGAAGGCACCGAGCGGGGCCGCCCACATGACCATGGCGAGGATGCGGAAGACGAGCCGCTGGATGTGCTCCACACCGCGCAGGACCGGCTGCCCGGCCGCTCCCATCGCCTGGAGCGCGAACCCGGTGAGCAGCGCGACGAGCAGGGTCTGCAGGACCTGGCCCTCGGTGAACGCCGAGACCATCGTGGTCGGGATGATCGAGAGCACGAAGTCGACCGGCGGCAGGGCCTCCGCCGACACCTGCCCCTGACCGGCGTGCTTGACCGCGTCGGTCATCGCCAGGCCGCTGCCCGGCTCCAGGATGTTGCCGACGACCAGGCCGATGGCGAGCGCGACCAGCGACATCACCAGGAAGTAGCCGAGCGCGATACCGCCGACGGCGCCGACCTTGGCGGCCTTGCGGACCGAGCCGATGCCCAGCACGATCGTGCAGAAGATGATGGGGGAGATCATCATCTTGATCAGGTTCACGAAGCCCGTACCGATGGGCTTGAGCTCGACGGCGAAGTCGGGGACGATCAGGCCCACCGCGATCCCGAGGATCACGGCGCCGATCACGGCGATGTACAGAAAGTGCGTGCGGTCCCGCTCGGCGGCGGGTGCGGCAGGTGCCGTTTGCGGCGTGCTGGCCACGGCTGCCCTCCTTGACGACGTCTTCGGCATCATCCGGCGTGCGGCTCACGACCGGCGGTACCCGGCGTGCGGCTCACGTCCGGGGAAACCGGGAGGCGTGGGCTCCCGGGGGGATGAGGGGACTATCTCCCGGCGTGTGAGGGCGGTCACCCTTCCGTTCATTGAGTTCACGCGCCCCGGAGGGAGCCCGGTGCCTCCGCCGTCCCGGAGAGCCCCGCCCCGAAGGGCACCGGTCCGGAGAGCCCCCGCCCCGAAGGGCACCGGTCCGGAGGGCCCCCGTCCGGGCGAGGCACACTGAACGGCATGCGTCTCCCCCGTGTCCCGCGACCCCGCAGCCTGGCCGGCCAGCTCTTCGGCATGCAGGCCGTACTCATCGCGGTCCTCGTCGCCGGGTACGCGCTGTTCACCTACGTCGGCGACCGCAGCCAGGCCGAGGAGGCCGCGGGCCGCCACGCGATGGCCGTCGCCCGCTCGATCGCGGACGCCCCGTCCGTCCACGCGGCCATCGGCACCGCGAACCCCACCGAGGAACTCCAGCCGTACGCCCTGCGGGTGCAGCGGGACACCGAGGTCGACTTCGTGACGATCATGGATCCGCGGGGCATCCGCTGGACGCACCCCAAAGAGAAGCTGATAGGCAAGCACTTCCTCGGGCACATCGGGCCCGCGCTGGCGGGCACGTCCTTCACGGAGACGTTCACGGGCAGCCTCGGTGCCTCCGTGCGAGCCGTGACCCCGATCCAGGACGGCGGGCGGACCATCGGCCTGGTCAGCGCGGGCATCAAGGTGCGGGCGATCACCGAACGCGTCCAGAACCAGGTCACGGCCCTGTTCGGGGTCGCGGCGGGCACCCTGCTGCTGGGCGCCATCGGCACGTACGTCATCAACGCCCGGCTGCGCCGCTCCACCCACGGCATGAACGCGGCCGAGCTGAGCCGAATGCACGACTACCACCAGGCCGCGCTGCACGCCGTGCGCGAGGGACTGCTGATGCTGGACGGGCAGTTCCGGGTGGCGCTGATGAACGACGGCGGGCGGGAACTGCTCGGCGTGACCGACGACGTGGTCGGCCGCTCGGTGGCCGAACTCGGGCTGCCCGCGCCGCTGACGGGCGCGCTGCTGTCGGCGGCGCCCCGAGTGGACGAGGTCCATCTGACCGACGCGCGCGTGCTGGTCGTGAACACCTCCCCGGTGTCCGGCGGCGAACGCCGCGGCACCGTGGTCACCTTGCGTGATGTGACCGAACTCCAGGCATTGACGGGCGAGTTGGACTCGGAACGGGGTTTCACCCAGGCGCTGCGCTCGCAGGCGCACGAGGCGGCGAACCGTCTGCACACGGTGGTCTCCCTGATCGAACTGGGCCGCGCCGAGGAGGCCGTCGACTTCGCCACCGCCGAGCTGGAGCTGGCGCAGGCCCTCACCGACGAGGTGATCTCCGCGGTCGGCGAACCGGTCCTCGCCGCGCTGCTGCTGGGCAAGGCGGCGCAGGCGAACGAGCGCGGTGTGGAACTCGTGGTCTCCGAGGACAGCGGCATCGACGACGGACTGCTCCCGGCCTCGCTCTCCGCGCGCGACCTGGTCACCGTCCTCGGCAATCTGATCGACAACGCGATGGACGCGGCCCGGGGCACGGTGGGCGCCCGCGTCACGGTGACGGCCTTCACGGACGACTCGGCCCTGGTACTGCGGGTCTGCGACACCGGCTCCGGCGTGGACCCCTCCCAGGCCGAGCAGGTCTTCCGGCACGGCTGGTCCACGAAACCGGCGGGCCCCGGCGGCCGCGGTCTCGGCCTGGCCCTGGCCCGCCAGACGGTGAGCCGTCACTCGGGCACGCTGGAGGTACGGGAAGGGGCCGACGGCGGAGCGGAGTTCGAGGTGCGCCTGCCGCTGCCCCCGGCCGTCCCGCCCGCGCGGTCCACCCGCCTGCCCGAGCCCGCTCTGTCTGGAGGCGACGCATGACCGATCCGATCCGCGTGCTGGTCGTCGAGGACGACCCCGTCGCCGCCGACGCGCACGTCATGTACGTGGGCCGGGTGCCCGGTTTCACCGCGGTCGGCAAGGTCCACACGGGTGCGCAGGCGCGCCGCGAGCTTGACCGCACCCCCGTGGACCTGCTGCTGCTCGACCTGCACCTGCCGGACACGCACGGCCTCCGGCTCGCCCGTTCCCTGCGCGCCGCCGGCTATCACGCCGACGTCATAGCGGTGACGTCGGCGCGGGACCTGGCGGTCGTACGGGAGGGGGTGTCGCTCGGGGTCGTCCAGTACGTGCTGAAGCCGTTCACCTTCGCCACCCTGCGCGACCGGCTGATCCGGTACGCGGAGTTCCGCGCGGCGGCCGGCGAGGCGAGCGGCCAGGACGACGTGGACCGCGCGCTGGCCGCCCTGCGCGCCCCGGGTCCGGCCGCGCTGCCCAAGGGCCTGAGCGCGCCGACCCTGGAACGCGTGACCGTCACCCTCCGGGAGCACGCCGCCGGACTGACGGCGGCCAAGGTCGCCGAGGCCGTGGGCATCTCCCGGATCACCGCCCGGCGCTATCTGGAACACCTGGTGGAGGCGGGCCTTGCGGTACGCGCTCCGCAGTACGGGACGGTCGGGCGGCCGGAGTTGCGGTACCGCTGGGTGAAGGGCTGACCCGAGAGGGGCAGCCGTTAGGCAAGATCACGGCGCGATCGTCGATCTTGCTGGCGTGCAGGCGCTCGTACGCGAGGGGCGCCTCATCGAGCGAATACGTCTCGGTATGGACGGAGACGGCACAGGCTCTTTGGGGTGACGGTCAGACGGAACGCTGCTGGTTTCCGATGTACTGCTTGACGGCGGTCAGGGGTGCCCTGCCGCATGATCCCGCGAAGTAGGAGCCGGACCAGAAGCGTCCGCCCCACAGGTAGTGGCGGACGTGGCTGTCGTACTCCTGGCGGAGTCTGCGGGAGCTGACGCCCTTTAGGGAGTTGACCAGCTTGGAGAGCTGGACCTTGGGCGGGTAGTGCACCAGCAGGTGGACGTGGTCCTGTCCGCCGTCGAACTGCTTCAGCTCGGCCTCGAAGTCGGCGCAGACCTCCCGCATGATCTCTTCAGTGCGGGCCAGCATGGCGTCGGTGATCGCATTTCGCCGGTACTTCGTGACAAAAACCAAGTGAACATGCAGATTACAAACAACATGACGTCCGGTGCGTACATCGGGATGAGGATTCCAGCGCGGTGACATAAACCAATGCTACGGTCTCGGTCGTGAGTCAAGACACTCTGGTCAAGAGGCAGTTCGGGCATCGCGCCCGACTGGCGCTGTCCCCGGCGTGTGAGCTCAAGGCTGACGCCCAGGCGCACGCCGCCCGTACGATGTGGAATCTTCTCCACGCGTGGTGGCAGATGATGCCGAAGGAGATGCGGACTCTCGCCAACGCGGACGCCGCGATCCGACAAGCCCGCGAGGACATCGACTTCCTTGCCGTCCTGCCCGCCCAGGCCGCGCAAGCGGTGCTCAAGACGTACTTCCAGGCGTGGAAGAACTGCTTGGAGCACCGCGCCGATGCCCCAAACTTCAAGGGCCGCCCGCGCACCGTGATGTCCGTGGATATCCCGCAGGGCCGCGACCTGAACATCACCCGGGTTCACCGCCACTGGGGCATGGTCAACATTCCCAAGGTGGGCCGGGTCCGTTTCCGGTGGACCAAAGACCTCCCCGTGGGCGAACACTCCAACAACGAGAACCGCATCACCGGTGCACGACTGGTCAAAGACTCCCTCGGCTGGCACATCGCATTCCGTGTTCAGACCCTGGAGGTCGAGCCCGATCCACACCAGGGGCCGGACGTCGGCATCGACGTGGGCGTCACCGTGCCCATCGCCCTGTCGGACGGCGAAACCTACGAGCACGGCGCATGGCTGACCGGCAAGGAGAAAGCCAGGCTTCTGTGCCTGGAGCAGCGCGCCGCGCAGCGCAAGCGGCACCGCAAGCCCGGCGAGCGAACCAGCCGCCGGCTGCACCACACCTACGGCCAGATCGCAGGACTTCGTGCGAAAGCCAAGCGCCGGGCCCTGGACTGGCAGCACCAAACGACCACCGCCATCGCCAAGCAGTACGGCACCGTCGTGGTCGAAGCACTCACCATCACGAACATGGTCAAGTCCGCCAAGGGCACCGTCGAGGAGCCGGGAAAGAACGTCGCTCAGAAGTCCGGGCTGAACCGCTCCATCAGCGGCGAGGCGTGGGGCCGGACGGTCGCCATGCTGACGTACAAGACCGTCCAGCTCGGCGGCACCCTACACAAGGTCCCCGCCCCCCACACCTCCCAACGCTGTTCCGCGTGCGGCTTCATCACACCCGGCAGTCGGGAGAGCCAGGCCGTGTTCGTGTGCAAGAACCCGCACTGCGGCTGGTCTGGCAACGCCGACCACAACGCGGCCCGGAACATCCTGCACCTGTACCGGATGGGCCACGCGCTCGTCCCGGCTGCCGGAAGGGCAGTCGTCAGGCGCGCGAAGCGCGTCAAGCCCGCTGCCGCAAGGCAAGCAGGAATCTCCCGGCCTCAGCCGGGAGAGCACTTCAATCGACGCCGGTGATCCTGCTGTACCTGCTGGTGGCCCGGCGGCTGGGCGGGGGGTTCGCTCTCGGCGGGGCCGTCAAGGGGTGAACTCCCGTCACAGTACGGCGAATTCGAGGCCGCGGCCGAAACCGTACGTTCCTACAATCTGTAATTGTGGCCGAACAGACCGTAGTCATCGCCGTTCCCGGACCCATACTTTGTGCGCGTGCACCGACCGCAAGCCCAACAGCCCACCCCGCCCTTCAACGCCCCCGCCGCCCGAAGACTGCGGGCAGCACTCGGAATGGGGCCCGAGCATGTCGCGTACGGACTGCGAGCCTCGTACGGGCTGCCGTACGTCACGCCCGATCTCGTCACCGCCTGGGAGCGCGGCATCGCCGCACCGAGCAGCCCCGAACTCACCGCCCTCGCAGGCGTGTTGTGGTGCTCGGCAGGTGAACTCATAGGAAGCCCGCGTACGTTGCGCGAACACCGCGTCGCGCGTGATCTCGCTCCGGAGGACGTGGCCCACGCCGTCGGGATCGAACTCCTCGCCTACCAGCGGATGGAGGAGTCCGGAAGCTGGCGCGGCAACGAGCGGCAGTCGACCGCGCTCGCCGAGGTGCTGGATCTCTCGCTGCCCGACTTCGTCACCTTGATGGGCCGCGACGGCAGGCTCGCCGACCTGCTGCGCAGCGCCGTGACGACGCGCTGGCAGGCCTACGTGCGCCCGGTCGGCAAGGTGGTGCCCCTGGACCGGGGCGTCCTGGAGACGGCGCTGGAGGAACTGCACACCGACTACCAGGGGCTGATGGTCGCCACACTGAACTGGGGTGGTGTTTCGGCCACCACCGGCTCCGGCGAGTCGGGCCGGGAATTCCTCGACCGGGTCCTCGACCACTTCTGGGCCTCGGTCCGCCGAAGCACGTACTGAGGCACCCGACCACGAGCGCGGGCCCCCGACCACGAGGTCGGGGGCCCGCGCACCGGCCCGGTTCCCGTCCCCGAGGGGACCGAGGGGACTAGAACACCGACTCCGCCTCGTCCATCCGGTCCTTCGGCACCGTCTTCAGTTCGGTGGTCGCGTCCGCGAGCGGCACCATCTCGATGTCCGTGCCGCGCAGCGCGGTCATCCTGCCGAAGTCGCCGCGGTGCGCGGCCTCGACGGCGTGCCAGCCGAAGCGGGTCGCGAGGACGCGGTCGTACGCGGTCGGGGAGCCGCCGCGCTGGACGTGGCCGAGGATGACCGGCTTGGCCTCCTTGCCGAGGCGGCGCTCCAGCTCGTACGCGAGGGCCGTGCCGATGCCCTGGAAGCGCTCGTGGCCGAACTTGTCGATCGCGCCGTGGCCGTAGTCCATGGTGCCCTCGGCCGGATGCGCGCCCTCGGCGACGCAGATCACGGCGAACCGCTTGCCGCGCGCGAAGCGCTCCTCGACCATCGCGACGAGGTCGGAGGGGTCGAAGGGGCGCTCGGGCAGGCAGATGCCGTGGGCGCCGGCCGCCATGCCGGACTCCAGTGCGATCCAGCCCGCGTGCCGGCCCATGACCTCGACGACCATCACACGCTGGTGGGACTCGGCCGTGGTCTTCAGACGGTCCATGGCCTCGGTGGCGACGCCGACGGCGGTGTCGAAGCCGAAGGTGCGGTCCGTCGCGGAGATGTCGTTGTCGATCGTCTTCGGCACGCCGACCACCGGCAGGCCCGCGTCCGCCAGCATCCGGGCCGCGGTGAGCGTGCCCTCTCCGCCGATCGGGATGAGCACGTCGATGCCGAACTCGCGGGCCATGTCCTGCGCGTTGTCGCAGGCCTCGCGGAGCCGGTCGCGCTGCAGCCGGGAGGAGCCGAGGATGGTGCCGCCGCGGGCGAGGATGCCGCTGACGGCGTTGAGGTCGAGGGTGCGGTAGTGGCCGTCGAGGAGCCCGGCGTAGCCGTCCTCGAAGCCGATGACCTCGTCCCCGAAGTTGGTGACCGCTCGGTGCACGACCGACCGGATCACTGCGTTCAGGCCAGGGCAGTCGCCGCCTGCGGTGAGAACTCCGATGCGCATCGTGCTGTGTCTCCTGCTCCCTGCTGGTCCGTGTGAGCCGCTTCGATTGTTTCACGGCCCGGGGTGGGCCGCCGATTCCCTCCGACGGCCCATCCGCCGGGCCGCCGAAACGCCCGTTCCGGCCGACCGGCACGTCTGCCCTGGCGGGCGTCTTAGCCAGCCCCGGAGGTATTGTCAAGAGGGTCCTGCTCACGTTGGTGGGCCCTTTTTCCGAGCCCAGAAACCGCCTGCTGGCGAAACGGATGGAGAGCACGCGTGACGCGCAGCGTGTACGTGACCGGGATCGACCGAGGTGACGGCCGCCAGGTCGTCGAACTGGGGGTCATGGAGCTCCTGACCCGCCAGGTCGACCGGGTGGGGGTGTTCCGTCCGCTCGTGCACGACGGTCCGGACCGGCTCTTCGAGCTGCTGCGGGCCCGCTACCGGCTGGCGCAGGACCCGGCGACGGTGTACGGCATGGACTACCACGAGGCGTCCGCGCTCCAGGCCGAGCAGGGTACCGACGAGCTGGTGTCCACGCTCGTCGACCGGTTCCACCTGGTCGCCCGCGACTACGACGTCGTCCTCGTCCTCGGCACCGACTTCGCCGGCACCCAGGTCCCCGACGAGCTGGCGCTCAACGCCCGCCTGGCGAACGAGTTCGCCGCGTCCGTGATCCCGGTCGTCGGCGGCCGCGGCCAGAGTGCCGAGTCGGTGCGCTCCGAGACGCGCAACGCCTACCGCGCGTACGACGGGCTGGGCTGCGACGTCCTCGCCATGGTGGTGAACCGGGTGGCCCCGGAGGACCGGACGGCGGTCCTGGAGCGGCTCGGCTCCCGGCTTCCGGTGCCCTGTTACGTCCTTCCGGACGAGCCCGCCCTCTCCGCTCCCACGGTCGCGCAGATCACCCACGCGCTCGGCGGCGAGGTGCTCCTCGGCGACGACGCGGGGCTCGCCCGTGACGCGCTCGACTTCGTCTTCGGCGGCGCGATGCTGCCGAACTTCCTGCGGGCGCTGACCCCCGGATGCCTTGTGGTCACCCCTGGGGACCGGGCCGATCTGGTGATCGGCACGCTCGCCGCGCACAGCGCCGGCACCCCGCCCATAGCCGGCATCCTGCTCACCCTGGACGAGCGGCCCAGCAGCGAGATCCTCACGCTCGCGGCCCGTCTCGCGCCCGGCACCCCGGTCGTCTCGGTGGCCGGGAACTCCTTCCCCACCGCGACCGCGCTGTTCGCCATGGAGGGCAAGCTGAACGCGGCCACGCCCCGCAAGGCGGAGACCGCGCTCGGCCTCTTCGAGCGGTACGTGGACACCACCGACCTGCTGAAGCGGGTCTCCGCGCCCAGCAGCGACCGGCTCACCCCGATGATGTTCGAGCACAAGCTGCTGGAGCAGGCCCGCTCCGACCGGCGGCGCGTCGTGCTGCCGGAGGGGACCGAGGAGCGCGTCCTGCACGCCGCCGAGGTGCTGCTGCGCCGGGGTGTCTGCGATCTGACGCTGCTCGGCCCGGTCGACCAGATCCGCAAGAAGGCCGCCGACCTCGGCATCGACATCAGCGCCACCCAGCTCATCGACCCCGTGACCTCGCCGCTGCGCGACTCCTTCGCCGAGAAGTACGCGGAACTGCGCGCCCACAAGGGGGTCACGGTCGAGCTGGCCCACGACGTCGTCGCGGACGTGAACTACTTCGGGACGCTCATGGTGCAGGAGGGTCTCGCAGACGGCATGGTGTCGGGGGCCGTGCACTCGACGGCCGCGACGATCCGGCCCGCGTTCGAGATCATCAAGACCAGGCCGGAGTCGAGGATCGTCTCGTCCGTCTTCTTCATGTGCCTGGCCGACAAGGTCCTGGTCTACGGCGACTGCGCGGTGAACCCCGACCCGAACGCAGAGCAGCTCTGCGACATCGCCATCTCCTCGGCCGCCACCGCTGAGCAGTTCGGGGTGGAACCGCGGATCGCGATGCTGTCGTACTCCACGGGCACCTCGGGTTCGGGCGCCGACGTCGACAAGGTGCGCGAGGCCACCGAGCTGGTGCGCCGACGCCGCGGCGACCTGCGGATCGAGGGGCCGATCCAGTACGACGCCGCCGTCGAGCCGTCGGTCGCGGCGACCAAGCTGCCGGACTCGAAGGTCGCCGGGCAGGCGTCCGTGCTGATCTTCCCCGACCTGAACACCGGCAACAACACGTACAAGGCCGTGCAGCGTTCGGCCGGCGCGATCGCCGTCGGCCCGGTGCTCCAGGGTCTGCGCAAGCCCGTCAACGACCTGTCCCGCGGCGCGCTCGTCCAGGACATCGTCAACACGGTCGCCATCACGGCGATCCAGTCCCAGGCCCCCGAACAGAAGGCTGCCCAGCAGTGAGCGCCCACCCGTCCTCCTCCGCCGCCGCGACCGAAGAGCCCGGCTCCCCGCGGGCCACGCGTGTCCTCGTCCTCAACTCCGGCTCCTCGTCGGTGAAGTACCAGCTGCTCGACATGCGCGACAGCTCACGGCTCGCCGTCGGCCTGGTGGAGCGCATCGGCGAGGGGACCTCCCTGCTGCGGCACACCGCGCTGACGACGGGTGAGACCCGGGAGAGGGCCGCCGAGTTCACCGACCACGAGGCCGCGCTGAAGGCGGTCGCCGCGGAGCTGGCGGTGGACGGCCTCGGCCTGAACTCCCCGGAGCTGGCCGCGATCGGACACCGGGTGGTGCACGGCGGGCGGACCTTCACCGAACCGACCGTCATCGACGAGGCGGTCCTCGCGGAGATCGAGCGGCTGATCCCGGTGGCGCCCCTGCACAACCCGGCGAACCTCACCGGCATCCGCACCGGGATGGCGCTGCGCCCCGACCTTCCCCAGGTCGCGATCTTCGACACGGCGTTCCACACGACGATGCCGGAGTCGGCCGCGCGCTACGCGATCGACGTGGCGACCGCCGACGAGCACCGCATCCGCCGGTACGGCTTCCACGGCACCTCGCACGCCTACGTCTCCCGGGCGACCGCCGAACTCCTCGGCAAGGCACCCGAGGAGGTCAACGTCATCGTGCTGCACCTGGGCAACGGGGCCTCGGCGTCGGCGGTCAGGGGCGGGCGGTGCGTGGACACCTCGATGGGGCTCACGCCGCTGGAGGGCCTGGTGATGGGAACGCGCTCGGGCGACGTGGATCCGGCCGTCATCTTCCATTTGGAGCGCGTTGGCAAAATGTCCACGGACGAGATCGACACTTTGCTCAACAAGAAGAGCGGTCTGATCGGTCTGTGCGGCGACAACGACATGCGGGAGATACGCCGCCGTGTCGACGAGGGCGACGAGCAGGCACGGCTCGCCTTCGACATCTACATCCACCGACTGAAGAAATACATCGGCGCCTACTACGCGGTCCTCGGCCGGGTGGACGCCGTCGTCTTCACCGCCGGAGTGGGCGAGAACGCCGCGCCGGTGCGCGAGGCGGCGATCACGGGCCTGGAGGAACTGGGGCTCGCGGTCGACGGCGAGCTGAACGCCGTGCGCGGCGGTGAGCCCCGGCTGATCTCACCGCCGTACGCGCGCGTCGCGGTCGCCGTGGTGCCGACGGACGAGGAACTGGAGATCGCCACACAGACGTATGCGCTGGTCGGAAAAGGGCAACGCCTGAGCGGGCCGGAGAGCCACGCCTGAGCGCCCGCCCGCCCATTTGTATCTTCCGCCAGACGGAATATTCCGTAGCGAAACAAACCGATAGGATCGCCCCATGCGCCGTTCGAAAATCGTCTGTACTCTCGGCCCCGCGGTCGACTCCCACGAGAAGCTGGTCGAGCTGATCCAGGCCGGCATGAATGTGGCCCGCTTCAACTTCAGCCACGGATCCCACGCCGAGCACCAGGGCCGGTACGACCGGGTCCGGACCGCCTCGGCCGAGACCGGTGTCGCCATCGGTGTGCTCGCCGACCTGCAGGGCCCGAAGATCCGCCTGGAGACCTTCGCCGAAGGCCCCGTCGAGCTGGAGCGTGGCGACGAGTTCGTCATCACGGCCGAGGACGTGCCGGGTGACAAGCACATCTGCGGCACGACCTACAAGGGTCTGCCCGGGGACGTCTCCCACGGCGACCAGATCCTCATCAACGACGGCAACGTCGAGCTGCGCGTCGTCGAGATCGACGGCCCCCGGGTCAAGACGGTCGTCATCGAGGGCGGTGTGATCTCCGACCACAAGGGCATCAACCTGCCCGGTGCGGCCGTGAACGTGCCGGCGCTGTCGGAGAAGGACGTCGAGGACCTGCGCTTCGCCCTGCGGATGGGCTGCGACATGGTCGCCCTGTCCTTCGTGCGTGACGCCAACGACGTGAACGACGTCCACAAGGTGATGGACGAGGAGGGCCGCCGCGTCCCCGTCATCGCCAAGGTGGAGAAGCCGCAGGCGGTCGACAACATGGAGGGCGTCGTCGCCGCGTTCGACGCCGTCATGGTGGCCCGAGGCGACCTGGCCGTCGAGTACCCGCTGGAGCGGGTCCCGATGGTGCAGAAGCGCCTCGTGGAGCTGTGCCGCCGCAACGCCAAGCCGGTGATCGTCGCGACCCAGATGATGGAGTCGATGATCACCAACTCCCGTCCGACCCGCGCCGAGGCCTCCGACGTGGCCAACGCGATCCTGGACGGCGCCGACGCGGTCATGCTGTCGGCCGAGTCCAGCGTGGGCGCGTACCCGGTCGAGACCGTGAAGACGATGTCGAAGATCGTCGTCGCGGCCGAGGAGGAGCTCCTCTCCAAGGGCCTGCAGCCGCTGGTCCCGGGCAAGAAGCCGCGCACGCAGGGCGGTTCGGTCGCCCGTGCCGCCTGCGAGATCGCCGACTTCCTCGGCGGCAAGGGTCTGGTGGCCTTCACCAAGTCCGGTGACACCGCCCGCCGGCTCTCCCGCTACCGCGCCGCCCAGCCGATCCTGGCCTTCACCACGGACGAGGGCACCCGCAACCAGCTCACGCTGAGCTGGGGCGTCGAGTCGCACGTCGTGCCGTTCGTGAACAGCACCGACGAGATGGTCGAGCTGGTCGACCACGAGCTGCAGAAGCTCAAGCGGTTCAACGAGGGCGACGTCGTCGTGATCACCGCCGGTTCGCCCCCCGGCGTCGCCGGCACCACCAACATGGTCCGGGTGCACCACCTGGGCGAGGCCAACCGCGCCTGATCCCGCCCGCCGTACGCCGCTGAGGGCGCCCCCTGCGAACAGGGGGCGCCCTCAGCGTCTTTGCGGCTCCCGGACGGGCTCTGGACGACTCAGCCGGTCGTGTACTGGTGGAGTCCGGGGACGGTCAGGGTGCCGCCGAACTGACCCGCCTGAACGACCGTCACCTTGGTGAAGTAGATCAGCGGGATGTTCAGCGGCGGAGGGTTGTCCGGGTCGAACGTGACCGGGATGAGCCCGAGCAGGTTCCCGGAGATGCTCTCCGTGTACATGATCGTCTTGCCGTCACGGATGGTGGACGTCGAGCCCTTGGCGGCCTGCACGTGGTAGGTCTTGCCACTCTGCTTGTCGTCCACCGTCTGGTGCAGGTCCCCGATGTCGGTGCCGTCGGAGATGACGTACTTCAGCACCTTCTTGACGGAGCCGTCGGCGGTCCGCACCTTGACGATGCCCTGGTAGTCGGCGCCCTTGAGGGTCAGCGAACTGGCGTTGAGGTGCCAGGGGTCGACGGGCAGGGCGACCGGGTTGTCCACGCCGCCCTGGTCGTCGGTGGCGACCGGGCAGTCCGCGGCGTTCGTGGTGGCGCTCGCGGAGGGGCTGGGCGACTCGGTGACCGCGTCGGCCGCCTTCGAGGTGGTGTCGGTGGCGTCCGAGGCGGCCTTCGAGGCCGTGTCGGTGACCTTCCCGGTGGTGTCCTTCAGCGTCTCGGTGACCTTTTCGGTCGTGTCCTTGACGGTTCCGGAGGCGTTCGTGCCGTCGGAGGCGGCCGTGCTCGCGCTCGCCGAGGCGGACGGCGCGGGTGTGGAGCTCGCCGTCTCGTCGGGCGTGAGGATCTTCTTGATGGCGTCGCCGACGCCCAGCGGGTCGAGCGGGTTCGTGGTGCTCGCCGACGCCGAGGGGGCCGGTGTGGACGCGGCGCTGTCCGCCGCCTTGCCCGACGTGCTCGCGGAGGAGGACGCGGAGGGAGCGGGCGTGGCCTTGTCGTCGGAACCTGAATCCGACGAAGAGGTCTTGCCCGGTGCCGCGGACTCCGACGACGCGGAGGGTGCCGGTGTGGCCTGGTCGGAGGACGCGCTCGCACTCGCACTCGCGCTGGCGCTGGCGCTCGCCGAAGCGGACGGCGTGGCTGTGGCCGACGCGTCCTTGCCGTTCACGGCCTCGACGCACGCCTGGTACTCGTCCGCCGTGAGGGTCTTGGACGTGGCGTGGTCGTCGGCCTGGGCGAGCGTGGGGACGAAGCCCATGCCCATGAGGACGGCCGTCGGCATCGCCGCTATCGCTATCGCCTTGCCGGCAGGCATCTGGAACCTGGTGAGCAGCGGCTTCCTCGGGGCCGCGTGGCGCGGCCCGGTTCTCACACGGGAATCCTCCACATCAGTCCCGTGGGTCACCTCGTCAGCCGGCACTGTGCCTCCCGTCCGCCCCGTTGCTCGGGCTCGTTCCTGACAGATCGTTCGGGTCGTAAGCACCGTCCGCCGCCTCGGGCCCGACGGGCTCGGCCGCCGCGCTGTCCGGCGTGCCCTCCTTGTCGAGGGAGCGCTGGGCGGAGTACCCCTCGTCGGGTTCGCCGGGAACCCAGGAGACCGCCATGGCACCGCCGATGAGGGAGAACAGGAAGCCGATCAGGAAGCCGCCCAGGTTGGCCACCGGGATGGACACCAGCGCCAGGAGGATCGCGGCGACACCGGCGAACGTCCGTACGTGCTTCTGGAACCAGAGGCTGATCCCGAGCACGACGAGGAGCACGCCGATGATCAGGGAGCCGGCTCCGGCGGTGGTGGACATCGCCAGCGTCAGATGGCCGACCTGAAGGTGCGCGTACGGGAAGTAGGCGATGGGGACACCGCCGAACCCGATGAACAGACCGGCCCAGAACGGGCGGTCGCCCCTCCAGTCACGGAAGTTCCGCCGGAACACCTGAAGGTAGTGCTCATCGTTCTGGCCGGGCGCGGCAGGAGTCTCGGCGCTCATGGAAACAGCTCCCTGGAACGGCATTGCTGTGAGAAGTACGCGTTGAGTGCTCCGCGTACGACGGGCGGAGCGGCGGGGCGGGCGAAGCGGCCTGGGCCTCCTCGCCCACCCCTGGGGTGCTCAGTAGCACTCGTGGGTGCCCGCGGACACCGACATGTGCAGGCCGCTGAGCTTGAACGTGCCGGCGGTGGTCGCCCACGCCGTCTGCTTCACGTCGGTCAGCGTGGCCGAGGTGGCCTGCTGGGCGAAGCCGTAGGGGTTGGCCGCTTCGCCGCCACCCTTCATGCCCGGACCCTTGGTGGTGTCCTTGGCGGCAACACCGATGTCGATGCCGCGGAACGTCGCGTCGGCGCCGAGGTCCTCGACGTCGATGTACAGGTTGTCCGCCTCGACCGGCGTACCGCTGCCGCCGGCCTTCAGCACGAGGCTGACGGAACCGAACCCCGGGATGCCCGGGGTGACGACGGACTGGCACATGTTGGTGATCTTGGCGCTCGTGAACGCCGAGACCGCGACGGGGTGCCCTGTCTGCTTACCGTCGAGGGTGTAACCCGAGTCAATGGCTCCGTACTGCGAGAAGCCCTGGCCGTCAAGCTTGTCCGCAGACACCTTGAACGACTGACCGGAAACGCTGAACGACGCGGCGAGGGCACCCTGCGCGAGGGCGACACCTATCGCTGCCGTGGCTGCCACGCTGGGCACCATGACGACGGCGAACCGCTTCCATCTGGTCCCGCCACGCACCTGGGACATCATATTTTCCTCCTTCTCGGACGTACATCTCCTGGCCCTGACTGCCACGTTGCGGCGGCTCAGCCGGGCAGGGATGGGAGAAGTGCTACGTCCTCGGGAAGGAGAGCGCCTGTACCCGGAGGTGCGAATGCACCCGAATCACCGGCGATCACCCCCGAGCGACAACCACTGGTCGCGCCTGACACACATCACGCACAACCTGCTGGACAGGCTCTGCCGGACGGCAAAGACCCCCCTGCCCAAGAACCGACCGCACTAGCTGTCGGCCCTACTCGGTGGGGACCCAGAAAGTCCGCCGACCCGATTGGCTGTCGGGGTGCGGGAATGGACCGAGCGTCGCCGATCGTGGTGCATTCTCGCCTCGGACACAAGGGGGTTCGTTACTCGCTAGTAACGGCGGGATAACCGAAGAACGGCCCGTCGGTATCGGGCGGCGACACAGGGTGGCGCCATCGGGGGCGACACAACGGTCAAATGCCGGACGGAACCAGACAGTTCAACGCCCTAGACTTACTACGAGTAACAGCGGCCGCGTTTACCAAGTTTTGGTAAAGCGCGGCCACATGTACCCCTCTCGCCCAATCTTTCACCTGGGCATCACAGGCCCTGACGTTTAGGGACTGGTCAGAACAGAGCCCGGGCCAGCGCCCGGCGCGCCGCGACCACGCGCGGGTCGTCGGCACCGACCACCTCGAAGAGCTCCAGCAGTCGCAGCCGTACGACGTCCCGGTCGTCACCGGCCGTGCGCCGCACCGTCTCGATGAGCCGCCCGAAGGCGTCCTCGACATGACCGCCGACGAGGTCGAGGTCGGCCCCCGCGATCTGCGCCCGCGCGTCACCGGGCTTCTCGGCGGCGTCCTTGCGCACCCGCTGCGGATCGAGGCCCTGCACCCGCTGGAGCAACTCGGCCTGGGCCAGTCCCAGTTTGGCCTCCGTGTTGCCCGGGTCGTCGCCCAGCACGTTCTTGTAGGCCTGGACGGCACCGCCGAAGTCGCCCGCGTCCAGCGCCTGCACGGCGGCCTCCAGCAGCGCGTCGTACGGCCCGGCCGGCGTCTCCTGCACGGCGGGGGCCCCGACCGGCTCGGCGTCGGTGTCGACCGTCAGACCGGTCAGGCCGAAGCGCTGCTCGGCGACCTGGACGAGCTGGTCGAGGGTCCCGCGGATCTGCGCCTCGGCGGCGGCTCCCTGGAAGAGCGGCAGGGCCTGTCCGGCCACCACCGCGAAGACGGCCGGGATCCCCTGGACCCCGAACTGCTGCATCAGCATCTGATTGGCGTCGACGTCGATCTTGGCGAGCACGAAGCGCCCGTTGTATTCGACGGCCAGCCGCTCCAGGACCGGGCTGAGCTGCTTGCAGGGCTCGCACCACTCGGCCCAGAAGTCGATGACGACGGGCACCTCGGTGGAGCGCTGCAGGACGTCCTGCTCGAATCCCGCCTCGTCGACGTCGATGACGAGGCTCGCGGGGGTCACCGCGCCACCCCCGCCACCTTGCCTGGCGGCTTCGGCGCGCGCCTGCTCCGCCTTCGACTTGGCCTCCTGGGCCGCCTTCACCGCGGCGAGGTCGACGACTCCGCTCATGGACATGTTCCGTGGCTGCATGAGTACATCCTCCCCCTTCCTCGCGCACGTGTGAAAAGCGTCGTGAAAGCCAAGCCTTGCCATGCGTGTTCGGCGCCGGGTCCCCACCTGGCGCCAGTGCGGTTGTCGCCGCGTTCGAGCTTTCGCTACGAGTCGTAGCGTAACTGGGTGAGGGCATGCCCATGTGCCGTCTCCCGGTGATCTCCCTCACGGCTTCACAGAACCGCCGGATATGGCTGTTGAATCGGCCGGATATGGTCACTGACATGCAATGTCGCTCCCAGGCCGCCCGTACGGGCCGCCCCCGCAGCGCCGCCGCGGACGCCGCGATCCTGGAGGCGACGCGCACGGCCCTGGTCGAACTGGGCTGGTCCAAACTGACGTTGGGGTACGTGGCGACCCTCGCCGGAGTGGCCAAAACGACCCTCTACCGTCGCTGGGCGGGCAAGAACGAACTCGTCGTCGACGCCGTGGCCGAGCTCTTCGACGAGCTGGAACTCCCCGACCGGGGCAGTCTGGCCGCCGACATCGAGGGCGTGGTGCTCCAGTTCGCGGCGATTCTGGACCGCCCGGAGGCGAAGACGGCGCTGATGGCCGTGGTCGCGGAGTCCACCCGGGACGAACCGCTGCGCGAACGCATCCGCACGTCCATCGTCGACCGGCAGAAGCGCCTGGTCATGGAGGGCCGCGCCCGCGCCCAGGCCCGCGGCGAGCTCCCCCCGGAGACGGACCCGGCCGCCGCCGACCGCACCGCCGCCCTGATCTTCGACGTGGTCGCAGGAGCCGTCGTGCATCGCACCCTGGTCAGCGCGGAACCCGCGGACGAGGAGTGGGTGCGCTCGTTCACCCGGATCCTGCTCTTCGGCCTGACCGGAGCGGCAGCCGACGAACCGGCGCCTCCCTCGACGGAGGGCCCGGCCGGAGTCTGACAGGGTCTGACAGGGCGGCCGGCAACGTCGTGGGGCGGGGCCGCGCCGGTGCATCAGCCCGTCGCTGTCGGACGAGGCGTGACCGTCGGTGGCGACGGGCATCGATGTACCGGCACGTCCCCTCGCACCGGATGCCGACTGCGGGTGCATCGTGATGACCGCGCCACGTTTCAGCCCGGCCGCGGCAAGTTTCAGCCCCGGCCAGGGAAATCCAGCCCCTCCGGCGATTGAGGAGCGGGGGTCCGGGGGCGGAGCCCCCGGGTACGGGACGGGTAGGGGCGGAGGGGGCGAGAAAAGGGCACCTGGCGCCGGGCAGGTCTCGGTGGCGGAGCGAGAGCCCGGAGCCCCGGGCCCGGCCCGGATGCCGGGCAGCCAGGGACGCCGGGCTGCCCGGGCCGTTCAGAAGCCGGCCGGCTCCGTGTACACCCCCCATTCGTCCCGCAGGACGCCGCAGATCTCGCCCAGCGTCGCCTCGGCGCGGACCGCCTCCAGCATGGGGGCGATCATGTTGGACCCGTCGCGCGCGGCGGCGAGCATGGCGTCCAGCGCACCGCGCACGGCGGCCTCGTCACGACCCCCCTTGCGCGAGGCCAGCTCCCGTACCTGCTCACGCTCCACCTCGTGGCTGACCCGGAGGATCTCCAGGTCGCCGGTCACGGACCCGTGGTGGACGTTGACGCCGACGACCCGCTTGTCGCCCTTCTCGACCGAGCGCTGGTACTGGAACGCCGACTCGGCGATCTCGCCGGTGAACCAGCCGTCCTCGATCCCGCGCAGGATGCCGGAGGTGATGGGACCGATGGGGTGCTTCCCGTCGGGGTGCGCCCGCAGTCCGCGCTCCTTGATCTGCTCGAAGATCTTCTCCGCGTCGGCCTCGATGCGGTCGGTGAGCTGCTCGACGTACCAGGAACCGCCCAGCGGGTCGGCGACGTTGGCGACGCCCGTCTCCTCCATGAGCACCTGCTGCGTCCGCAGGGCGATCTCCGCGGCCTGCTCGGACGGCAGGGCGAGCGTCTCGTCCAGCGCGTTGGTGTGCAGCGAGTTCGTGCCGCCGAGTACCGCGGCGAGCGCCTCCACGGCGGTGCGCACGACGTTGTTGTACGGCTGCTGGGCCGTCAGCGAGACGCCGGCGGTCTGCGTGTGGAAGCGCAGCCACTGCGCCTTCTCGGAGGTGGCGCCGTACACGTCGCGCATCCAGCGGGCCCAGATCCGGCGCGCCGCGCGGAACTTGGCGATCTCCTCGAAGAAGTCGACGTGCGCGTCGAAGAAGAAGGAGAGGCCGGGGGCGAAGACGTTCACGTCGAGCCCGCGGGAGAGCCCCAGCTCCACGTAGCCGAAGCCGTCCGCCAGCGTGTACGCGAGCTCCTGCGCGGCCGTGGAGCCGGCCTCCCGGATGTGGTACCCGGAGACGGACAGCGGCTTGTACGCGGGGATCTTCTCGGCGCAGTGCTCCATCAGGTCGCCGATGAGGCGCAGGTGCGGCTCGGGCTGGAAGAGCCACTCCTTCTGCGCGATGTACTCCTTGAAGATGTCGGTCTGGAGCGTGCCGTTCAGCACGGCGGGGTCGATGCCCTGGCGCTCGGCGGCGACCAGGTACATGCAGAAGACCGGCACCGCGGGACCGCTGATCGTCATCGACGTCGTGACGTCACCGAGCGGGATGTCCTGGAAGAGGACCTCCATGTCGGCCGCCGAGTCGATCGCGACACCGCAGTGCCCGACCTCGCCGAGCGCACGGGGGTCGTCCGAGTCGCGGCCCATCAGCGTGGGCATGTCGAAGGCCACGGAGAGGCCGCCGCCGCCGTTGGCGAGGATCTTCTTGTAGCGCTCGTTGGTCTGCTCGGCGTTGCCGAATCCGGCGAACTGCCGGATGGTCCACGTACGCCCCCGGTAGCCGGTCGCGTACAGCCCGCGGGTGAAGGGGTACTCCCCGGGCCAGCCGATCTGCTCGAAGCCTTCGTAGTTGTCCCCGGGCCGGGGACCGTACACCGGCTCCACGGAATCGCCGGAGAGCGTGGTGAAGTCGGCCTCGCGCTTGCGCGAAGCGTCGTAACGGGCCTGCCAGCGTCGGCGGCCTTCCTCGATGGCGTGAGCGTCCATACCCTCGAATTTACTAGGACGTCCTAGTAAATGTCGATGGCAAACCGCCGTACGATCCCGTACGGCGGTGTGGATCAGGCCTTGACGGCCTCGGGAGAGGCCTCCGTGACCTGCGACTCCAGCTCGTGGCTGATGCGGCGCTCCACGAAGAAGGCGGCCGTGGGAATCGTGCCCGCCAGCAGCACCCAGAGCTGCTTGCCGACCGGCCACTTCGCCTTGGACCCCAGGTCGAACGCGAAGACCAGGTAGACGACGTACAGCCAGCCGTGCGCGATGGCGACGACACGGGTGAAGTCCGCGGCCCCGTCGACGCCCAGGCCGTACTTGGCGATCATGCTGAGGCACAGCAGAACCAGCAGCACGCCGGTGACGTAGGCCATGACGCGGTAGCGGGTCAACACGCTCTTCTTCATGGGACGAGGGTAACCACCCTTTTTGCGCGATCTTCACGCGCCCCCATGCCTCGCCGCCCGCCCCGGTGGCGCTCCGCCCGCCGCCGGACCACCGGCCGCCGGACCACTCGCCGCCCGATTGCCGGCCTTCGGACTACACGTCGTCGAAGTCGTGCGCGGCGACCCGCAGCGGCCGCAGCATCGCGAAGATCTCCCCGCACTCCTCGGCGTCGTAGACCCCGAGCCCGAAGTCCATCGCCATCAGGTCGCGGGTGGCCGCGTCGCAGACCTCACGGCCCTTGTCCGTGATGGAGGCGAGGGTGCCGCGCCCGTCCTTCGGGTTCGGGCGCTTGTCGACGAGCCCGGACAGCACGAGCCGGTCCACCGTGTTGGTGACGGACGTCGGATGCACCATGAGCCGCTCGCCGATCTTGGACATCGGCAGCTCGCCCGCCTTGGAGAAGGTGAGCAGCACCAGTGCCTCGTAGCGCGCGAAGGTCAGTCCGTACGGCTTGACGACCGAGTCCACCTCGGCCAGCAGGATCTGGTGCGCGCGCATGATCGAGGTGATCGCGGCCATGGACGGCACGGAGCCCCAGCGCTGCCGCCAGTGTTCGTCGGCGCGGGCGATGGGATCGAAGGCAAGACTGAGCGGCTTCGGCACGCCAAAGACCTTACCGGCCGGTCACATCGTGGTCAGCCCCGTCTCGCGTTTCGGTACACGCCCCCACGGCGGCCGGGTTCCGGGCTTCCTGGACCGCCGGACCCACGCGCTGTCCGCGCCGCTCCCCCATCTGTCTACTCGCCCCGCGCCCCGCCGTGTTCGGTCCGCCGGGCCGCGACCGCCAGGCCCGCGCAGACCGCGGTCCCCAGCACTCCCGCGCCCACGACCGCCGCCCGCACCCCGGCGAACTCCGCCGCCACCCCCGACAGCACCATCCCTACACCCTGAATGGTCATCAGCCCGGCCGCGTTCAACGTCATCGCGCGCCCCAGCAGTTCGTCCGGCACCGCCCGCACGAACCACTGGTCCAGGCCGAGGGTGTACGCCGATCCGGCACCCGCGAGCACGAGCAGGACCAGCGTCCAGCCGAGACCGGGCCGCAGCGCGTAGCCGGCGTAGGGCAGCAGCGTGACGCAGACCAGCGGGAGCGTGAGCCGGTTCCGGGTCGCCGGCCGCAGTCGCGACCCCGCGAACAGCTCCCCCGCGATCGTGCCGACGGGCAGCGCGCACATCAGCAGGCCGAGCCCGGCCGTACCGGCCCCGAGCCCTTCGGCGTACGGCGCCGCCAGCGCCTCCGGCGCCACGGCGAACATCGAAGGCGCCCAGAACAGCAGGAGCAGTACGAGGATCCGACGGTCGCCCAGCACCTGACGGGCCCCACGGAGGGAGTCCCGCACGAGCGGCGCCCCCTGGTGCGCCCGCGCGGGCCGCCGCCGGGTGCCGAACCGCAGCAGCAGGGCGGAGAGGAGGAAGGTGCAGACCGTGACGAGGAGCGCGTGGCGCGGGGACACGACGGTGAGCAGCAGGCCGCCCGTCCCGAACCCGGCCAGGAGCGCGCTCTGCGACAGGATCCGCAGCAGGGAACGGCCGAGCACGAACAGTTCCCCGTCGCCGAGGACGTCCGCGAGGGTCGCCGTCCGCGTTCCCTGGAAGACCGGGGCGACCAGGGCGAGCGCGGCCCGCATCGCGAGCAGCACCGCGATGGGCGCGCCCGGCAGCACCATCACGGCCACGCATCCCGCGCACGCCAGATCACACACCACCAGGACCCGGCGGGCCGGGAAGCGGTCCGCGACGCCCGCCAGCAGGGTCCCGCCGATCAGATAGGGCAGAAAGCCGAGCGCGAACGTCAGGGCGCTCAGCAGCGGAGAGCCCGTCAGGTCGTAGACGAGGACGGAGAGCGCGATCTCGCTGACGACGAGTCCGAGCAACGAGAACGCGTGCGCGGCGAAGACGGCCCGGAACTCGGGCACGGCGAACACGGGACCGTACCCGGTGCGCTCGGCGACGCCCTCCGGGACGCCTGCCCCCTTCGGCGCGCTCGGGGTACTCGGGGCGCTGGTCTCTGCTTCTGGCATGGGCGACAGCGTGCCCGGACCCGCTCCGGCCCCGTAGAGTTTCGGCGTCAGCCGAATCTTCTGGGGTCGTTTCATGCCGTCGCTGCTGCACTTCTCGGAGGACGACCTCCTCAACTGCCGGTTCGCGGTGTCGCCGCTGTGGGAGACGCAGGAGGCGGTACGCACGCTCAGCCGGCCCGCGCGGCACGGCTATCACGCGCACTGGCTGCGCCGCATCCGCGCGGCGGCCGCCGGACTCGACCTCACCCCGCTGTGGCTGCTGATGCCGCAGCGCGGCTACTCCCCCGACTGGCTCGGCCCGCCCCCGCTCGGCCCGGCGGCGAGCTTCGAGGAGGAGATCGCCGCCCTCCGCACGGCCGACCCGGACGTGGTCCGCGAGGAGAGCGCGCGCTCGCTCGCCGATACCCCCGGAGCCCTCGCCTCGCCGCGCGGCCGGGCGCTGCTGGCCGACCCCGCCCGCATGGTGCGTGAACTGACCGACCTGCTGGAAGAGGCCTGGCACACCCTCGTCGAACCGGACTGGCCACGGCTGCGCGCCCTGCTGGAGGCCGACGTCGCCTTCCACTCACGGCGGCTCGCCGAGGTCGGCCTCGGCGGACTCCTCCCGGAGATCGACCGACGGTTCGGCTGGCGCTCCCACACCCTGACCGTCGAGGCCAAAGGCCGGCACGAACGGCACCTGGCCGGGCAGGGCCTGGTCCTCATGCCGAGCGTCTTCTCCTGGCCCGACGTGATCAGCGACTTCGAACCTCCCTGGCAGGCGACGCTCGTCTACCCCGCGCGCGGGATCGGCGGCCTGTGGGCCGAGCCGACGAAGCGCACCCCCGACGTGCTCGTACGGCTCCTCGGGCGCGGCCGGGCCGCCGTGCTCACCGCGCTCGACGAGCCGGCCGGCACGACGGCCCTCGCCCACCGGCTGCGCCTCGCGCCGTCGTCGGTCTCCGCGCATCTCGCCGCCCTGCGCGACGCGGGCCTGCTCGTCTCCCGCCGGTACGGGCACCAGGTGCTGTACGAGCGGACGCCGCTCGGGATCGCGCTGACGTCGGGCGGTGCCTGACCCGGGGAGCGGGACCGGGAGCGGGAGCGCTCATCACGCCACGCCGCTTCCCTGTCGATATGCCCCCTTGTGCAACCATTGGTGACCGGTCGTCACCTTCGCGCAAGGGAGCAGCATGCCCCGGCTGATCCACGCCCTCGCGGCACTCGCGGTGCTCGGACTCGTGGCGGGCTGCACGACCGCGCCCGCGGCCGGCGAGGCCTCCGCCGTCGGTGCCGCCTCGAATCAGGCGGGCCCCGCCGCGCGCTCCCCCTTCTGGGTCGACCCGGCCGGCCCGGCGGCCCGGCAGATCGAGCTGTGGCGGCAGCAGGGCCGCACCCGGGACGCCCTGCTGCTGAAGCGGATCGCGGACCAGCCCGTCGCCCTGTGGCCGGCCGGTGAGCTCGACCCGGGCCCGGCGGTCCGCTCGGCGACCGCGTCCGCGACGCGGGAAGGACGGACGGCGCTGTTCGTGGCGTACGACATCCCGCACCGGGACTGCGGCCGGCACTCGGCGGGCGGGGCGGCGGACGCGGACGCCTACCTGCGGTGGATCGACCGGTTCGCCGACGCCCTCGGCGACGGCCGGGCCCTGGTGGTCCTGGAACCCGACGCGATCGCCCACATCGTGGACGGCTGCACGCCCGGCGCGTACCGGGACGAGCGCGAGCGGCTGCTGAACGAGGCGATCGTGCGGCTGAAGCGCCAGCCGCGCGCCAAGGTGTACCTGGACGCCGGGAACCCCGCCTGGATCCTCGATTCCGGAAAACTGGTCGAGCCCCTGCGACGAGCGGGCATCGCGAGCGCCGACGGCTTCTCGCTCAACGTCTCCAACTTCCAGACGAACGACGTTGTCGGACAGTACGGAGTCCGCCTCTCCGAACGGCTCGGCGGCAAGCACTTCGTCGTCGACACCAGCCGCAACGGCAACGGTCCGCTGGAGGGCGTCTGGTGCAACCCGCCGGGCCGGGCACTCGGCACCCCGCCGACCACGGTCACCGGTGAGCCCGCCCTCGACGCCTACCTGTGGATCAAGCGGCCTGGCGAGTCGGACGGGGAGTGCGGCGGCGGCCCGGCGGCCGGCCGGTGGTGGCCGGACTACGCCCTGGAACTGGCGCGCGGCTCCGTCACCTGACCTGGATCCACTTCGCCTCGGACGGCGTGCCCTGACCGTCCGTCACGAAGAGCATGTACCAGCCGGGCGGCACGAGCGACGGGTCCCTCGGTACGTCGACGGTGACCGAGTCCGCGGTCTTCGTCAGCCCCAGTCGGATCGACCGCTGTTCGACGTCCGTCGTGTGGGTGACGGCGCTGGGGCGCATCAGCCTGGCCCTGACGACCCGTTCCGGGTGGTCGGTGGCGAACGTCGCCCGGTGGTTCCCGTCGAGTTCCTCGGGGCCGTGACCCAGCACCGGACGGTTCCTGCCGTTCCGGTACAGGGCGGGCGGGGTGAAGACCTCCATGCGCTGTTCGAAGTGGCCCAGTTTGGTGTTCTGCCGGTCGTCGAACAGCGGGTCGGAGCCGAAGGTGGCGACGCGGCCGTCGGGCAGGAGCAGCGCCTCGGAGTGGTAGTTGCGGCCCACGCTCGGGGACGCCGCCTCGTGGAAGGCGTTGGCCTTGGGATCGTAGAACTGCGCCCTGAGGATGTTGCTGGCGCCGCGGCCGCGGTAGTCCTTGGAGCCGTTGGTGGTGAAGACGGAGTCGTCCGGCATGATCACGCTGTTGAGATAGCGCGTGCCCTGGGGAAGGTCGGGGCCGTCCTTGAAGGCCGGGCTGTCCTTCTTGAGGTCGACGACGGCGGTGCGGGCGGTCGACTTCCCGGACTCGCCGACGCCTCCGCCGCCGAGGATCATCACCTTCTGGTCCTGGGCGGGCGGGAGCAGCAGCGAGGCGGAGGTCTCCGTCCGGTCGGCGTCCCGCAGACCGGGCACCTTCTGGAAGGTGTTGGTGCGCAGGTCCCACAGGCCGGGCTCACGGCCCCGGTCGGCGGGCCCGTAGCCGGCGTTGGAGGCCGGGTAGAAGAGTTTGCCGCCCTTGGTGAGGAAGAGGGCCGGGTAGGTGGGGAAATAACGGTGCGGGCCCGGGCTCCACTTCTTCGTCCTCGGGTCGTAGATCTCGTTGTCGCCGGGGTCGATGACCCCGAGGTCGTCGAGGCCGGAGACGGCGAGGACCCGTCCGTCGTCGAGTCCGACGAGGGTCGGGTACCAGCGGGCCTTGTCCATCGGGTCGACGGGGATGTACTTCTCGGCCCTCGGGTCGAACTCGTAGGCGGCCCTGATGCCCTGGAAGTCCTGCTTCTCCAGCGTGATCCTCTCCGAGAGGCCGTACGTGTTGCGGGCGTCCTCGCCGCGCAGGCCGACGATCTCGTACTGGGCCTGCCGGTCGGTGACCGACCCCGGTCCCTTCTCCTCGGCCTCGACGAAGACGCGGGCCTCGCCGGCGGTGACCTCGGTCTTCCACGGCCGCATGACGCCGGCCCGGTCGTACGTGATGACCTGGTTCCGTCTGGCCCTGGGGACCGTCACGTCGACCCTGCTGACGTAGTCGACGCCGGCGGGTGAGCGGAAGACGGTGCCCTTCTTGAGGACGACGGCGGTGTCCGGGTTCTCGTTCTTCACGCGCATGCCGCCGCCGGCCCGTACGACCTCGCCGTCCAGCCGTTCGTAGCGGGCGGTGCCGCCGGCCACGAGCAGTCTGCCGTCGGGAAGCTGGGCGTGTCCGGAGCAGAAGAAGTCGTCCGGGGTGGGGACCTTCTTGAAGGTGTCCGTCCTCGGATCCCACAGGATCGTGTCGAAGGACCCCTTGTCGAACTTCTTCTGCTCGTTGCCCGACCCGGCGACGATGAGCACCTTCCCGGTGTGCAGCAGGGCCGCGTGGATCGCGTTGGTGCGGTACTTCGCGGGGATGTCGATCCGGCTCCAGGAGCCGTACTTCGCCCGGTAGGCGGGCTGGGAGATCTTGTACTCGTAGTACTTCTCACCGGCGAATCCCAGCGCCGCCGGGGCGTTGAGTCCCGCGAGGACGGCGATTCCCGCGATGCCGAGCACCGTCTTCTTCGTCTTCTTCGAGGGCCGGTACGCCATGGCCTAGGTTCCTCCTGTCGTGGAGCCGGTGACCGTCATGGGGGAACCGGCCGCGGTCGGCACCGGTTCCGCGCCGTCGGGGACCCTGGTGGGGGCGGGCAGTACGAGCCGCCGGCTCCGGCGCTCCCCGAGGAGGGTGCGGCCCCAGACCGCGACCGGTGCGAGGGAGATCCCCATGGCCAGCAGCGCCCAGGTCCGCATGGCCGCGTGGGTGTGGCCGAGGAAGGCCGACGCGGCGAGCGAGACGGCGAGGAACGCGGCCCAGCCGAGGTGGACGCGGAAGGTCAGCAGCCGGTCGGGGCTGGCGTCGCGGCCCTTCGGGGTGACGACGAAGCGGCTGGGGCGCCGGATCAGGGCCTCGCCCAGCGACTTCAGATAGACGGGGGCCGACAGCGCCGACATCGCCATGCCGGCCAGGCCGCCGGATCCCTCGGGTTCGTGCGGTGAGACGTTGTGCCGCCGGTTCCACAGGTAGAGACAGATCTGGAGGGCGGCGGCGTCGCTGTAGAGCATCAGCCACACGGAGGCCGTCACCTGTGTCCCGGAGGCCCCGAACCACAGGAACAGGAAGCAACTGAGCATTCCCAGAAGCCAGTTGACCGCCGTCATCGGGTAGTAGAGGAGCATCAGGGTGTACGAGAACAGCCGGCCGGGCGGCATGGTGAACGGCGCCTTCCAGTACTGCTTGAACAGGGTCTCGTAGGTGCCGCGCGACCAGCGCGTCTGCTGGGTGAAGAAGTCGGTCCAGGAGGAGGGGCCTTCGCCGACGGCGAGGACGTCCGGTGTGTAGACGGACCGCCAGTGCCGGCCCGTCCGGGGGTTCCGGTGCCGGTGCAGTTCGAACCCGGTGGCCATGTCCTCGGTGATGGAGTCGTACAGCCCGCCGATCTGCTTGAGGGCGGCGATGCGGACGACGTTGTTGGTGCCGACGAACATGGGCGAGCCGTAGCGGTTGCCGGCGCGCTGGATCAGGGCGTGGAAGAGGAACTGCTGGGACTCGGCGGCCTTGGTGACCGGGTTCCCGTAGTTCCCGTACACCTGGGGGCCGACGACGAACGCGACGTCGGGGTCCCGGAAGTAGCCCATCATGCGGTCGAGGAAGCCGGGCAGCGGGACGTGGTCGGTGTCGACCGAGGCGAAGAAATCGTACGCGTGACCGTAGAGGGAGAGCCACGCGTTGTAGTTGCCGTGTTTGGTCCGGGCCCGGTGGCTCCCCTCGGGGCGGTTCCACTCGGGCACCCCGTTGCGGGTGAAGTGCCGCACCCCGAGCTCGGCGCACAGGGCCCTGGCCTGTTCGTCGTCACCCTCGTCGAGCAGCCAGACGTCGAGGCGGCCGGTGTGGGTGATGCCGACGGCACCTTCGAGGGTGGCGCGGACCGTGGCGAGGGGCTCCTTTCCCGGGACGTACGTGGTGAGGAAGGCGACCCGGGTCCCCTGTGCGGGGACGACGGGAACGGGGTCGCACGCGGCCATCGTCGCGTGGGCGATGCTCAGGACGTTGACGACCATGAAGAACTCGATCAGACCGATGGCGACGAGCACGGTCGTGTCGAGGGCGGTCAGCCAGGGCTCGCCGCCCTCGCGTTCCACCCAGTGGGTGGGCCACACGAGGTAGACGAGGAGCGCGCCGGTGAGGACGGGCGCGAGGGTCATCAGCACGATGGCGCGTATTCGGTGCGGCTCGCGGGACAGGAGCTGGGCGTACTGCACCCGGTAGCCCGCGCCGGACGGCTGGGTCAGCGGTCCGGCGAGTCGGCTGTAGGTGTCGTAGTCGTAGCCCTCGGGCCGCACATCGCCCTCCAGTGGTTGAACGTGCCCCGTGATCGTTCTGGCTGGTACCCACACATAAGTGGAGTTTTGACGACGTGTCGAACGGGGCGCGTCCGAAGGGGTGCGGGGGCGTGCGGGCGGGTGGACTTTCGCTCCCGGGGCGGCCGTCCGGCCCCGGACGTGGAACTGCGCGCCCGCGCGGGGACGGTGGCACCGCGGGCATGCGGCGCCGTTCGCCGCCGCCCTCACCGCCACGGCCGCCGCCGTCACCGTCACGGCCGTCGCCGTCACCGTCGCCGCCGGGACATGCTAGAACCCCGGTCCTGGGGACCGGGGTTCTAGGTGCGGGGCCCGCACCCGGAGGTCATGCCGTCATGACGGCATGACGGCAGGGCGTCAGGGCGTCAGGGCGTCAGATGGCGTTCCACCGTGTCCACCTTGGACGTGAGGCCGTCCGTCACGCCGGGGCGGATGTCCGCCTTGAGGACGACCGAGACGCGGGGCGCGCGTTCTTCGACGACGGCGACGGCGCGCTTGACGACGGCCATCACTTCATCCCAGTCGCCCTCGATCGAGGTGAACATCGCGTCGGTGCGGTTGGGCAGGCCCGACTCACGGACGACACGGACGGCATCGGCGACGTACTCCCCCACGTCCTCGCCGACACCGAGCGGTGTCACGGAGAAGGCGACGATCATGCGTTCACGACCCCTTCCTTACGCGCGCGGTCCGCGATCACCGCGTCCTCGCTGGCGCGGCGCAGCCTGCGCTCGGCCACGAAGCCGCCGCCGGGGATGATCGAGTACGCGAAGTACATAAGGCCCGTCTTCCGGTCCCACCTGGTGCGGTTCCAGGCGTCGAGCCAGAAGATCACGTAGAGCGTGAACAGCACGCCATGGATCGGTCCGAGCCACCGTGCGACGTCGACCTCGGAGGTGACGGTGTACTTGATGACCGTGCAGGTCGCGAGCACGATCCAGGAGATGCCCTCCGGTACGGAGACCAGACGGAGCCGGCGGAGTGCGGTGGCGGTCTTTATGTCCACGGGTCACCTTCGGTGGGATTCGCTGTCGGGGGGAACGCCTGCCTTGTGAACGCAAGCACAAGCGTCCCGGACATTGTGGCATCCGAAGGGCTCGATCCCGGGTCCGGGGCCCCTAGGGGGCGACTCAGGGGCGGGATCCACCCGTGGGCTCTGTCCGCCGTCCGGCGCTGCGGCTACCTTCACACCTGTGGCGATGTTTCGACTTCAGGGCAGCAAGGTGCTGGCCGTCGACATGACCGGGGACGCCGTGAAGGCGAAGAACGGCTCCATGGTCGCGTACGACGGCCAGATGGCCTTCAAGAAGCTGAGCGGGGGTGGTGAGGGGATCCGGGGGATGGTGACCCGGCGCCTCACCGGCGAGCAGATGACGGTGATGGAGGTGAAGGGGCACGGCACCTGCTGGTTCGCGGACCGCGCCTCGGAGATCAACCTGGTGGCTCTTCAGGGGGACAAGCTGTACGTGGAGTCGAGCAACCTGCTCGCCACGGACGCGGGTCTGCGCACGGGCACGACGTTCACGGGACTGCGCGGTGCCTCCCAGGGCAACGGTCTGTTCACGACCACCGTCGAGGGCCACGGCCAGGCGGCGATCATGTCGGACGGGCCCGCCGTGGTGCTGCGGGTCAGCGGCCAGTATCCGTTGACGGTCGATCCGGGGGCGTACATCGCGCACCAGGGCGACATACGGCAGTCACTGCAGTCCGGTGTGACGTTCCGCACCCTCCTCGGCGAGGGCGGTGGCGAGGCGTTCCAGATGCGCTTCGAGGGCGACGGGCTGGTCTACGTCCAGCCCAGTGAGCGCAACACGATCGCGGGGGATGTCTGACATGCCCTTCCGCGAGGTGAATTCGAAGATGGTCGAGGCGACCGTGGTGCCGGGTCAACGGCTGTTCAGTCAGCGCGGCGCGATGCTCGCGTACAAGGGCGAGGTGTCGTTCACGCCCAACATCCAGGGCGGGCAGGGCGGGGTGATGTCGATGATCGGCCGCCGGCTGGCCAACGAGGCGACTCCCCTGATGACCGTCGAGGGCGCGGGCACGGTGCTCTTCGGGCACGGCGGCCATCATGTCCATGTGATCAGCCTCACCGGGGACACGCTGTACGTCGAGGCGGACCGGCTGCTGGCGTTCGACGGGGCGCTTCAGCAGGGCACGATGTTCCTGGGCTCGCAGGGCGGCGTGATGGGCATGGTGCGGGGCCAGGTGACGGGCCAGGGGCTCTTCACGACCACCCTCAAGGGGCACGGAGCGGTGGCCGTCATGGCGCACGGCGGTGTCTTCGAGGTCCCGATCACCCCGCAGCGGACGGTGCACGTCGACCCGCAGGCGTACGTGGCGCACCACGGCGACGTGCGCAACAAGCTGTCCACGGCACTGGGCTGGCGCGACATGGTGGGCCGCGGTTCGGGCGAGGCCTTCCAGCTGGAGCTGAGCGGAAGCGGTTCGGTGTACGTCCAGGCCTCGGAGGAGAAGCTTTGAGCGGGTACGGAGCCCCCGGCGGCCCGGTGATCCACGATCCGATGTCGCTTCCGGTCGACGACAACGTCAACAACTACACCTTCTGCGTGGAGCTCAAGGGGAGCGAGTGGTTCCTGCAGAAGGGCAAGATGATCGCCTACTACGGGTCGATGGAGTTCAACGGCATCGGGCACGGCCGACTTGACCGTCTTGTCCGTACCTCGTTCCATTCGCCTCTGCACGCGAGCGACTGGGTCGTGGCACAGGGTTCGGGCAAGATGCTGCTCGCCGACCGGGCCTTCGACGTGAATTCGTACGACCTCGACGACGGCAACCTGACCATTCGCTCTGGCAACTTGCTCGCTTTTCAGCCAAGTCTCGCGCTCAAGCAGTCGATCGTGCCGGGCTTTCTGACCCTGATCGGAACCGGCAAGTTCGTGGCCGCGTCAAACGGTCCGGTGGTGTTCATGGAACCCCCGATCAGAGTGGACCCGCAGGCCCTCGTCGGATGGGCGGACTGCCCGTCCCCGTGCCACCACTACGACCATGGGTACATGACCGGCGTCATGGGCGGTCTACGTGCGATGACGGGCCTCGGAGGGGCCTCCGGGGAGGAGCACCAGTTCGAGTTCGTGGGGGCCGGCACGGTGCTGCTCCAGTCCACCGAGATCCTGATGGCGGAGCAGGCCACGGGGGCGGTCCCGCAACAGGCCGGAGTGCCTGGCGCGGGAGGGGCGCCCGGTCAGCACGGAGGGCAAGCCGGCGCACCGCGCCTTCCCGGACAGCTGGGGGACCTCCAGCGTCGCTTCGGGCTGTGAGCGGTAGTCTGCGGAGTGTGACATCGAACGCGCATCGAACGCGTGCGCACGGTCACACAACCCCTCACTAGTTCGCCTTTCAACATTTTAGGTAGACTTCACATATGGAGACCGAGACGGCCACGCGCTGGCTGACCGATGCGGAGCAGTGCGCCTGGCGCACCCACCTGGAGGTCAACAGGCTGTTGACGTACCAGCTCGAAAGGGACCTTCAGCCGTTCGGGCTGACGATGAACGACTACGAGATCCTGGTGAACCTCTCCGAATCGGAGGGCGTACGGATGCGGATGAGCGACCTGGCGTCCGCCACCCTCCAGTCCAAGAGCCGCCTCTCCCACCAGATCACGCGCATGGAGAACGCGGATCTGGTGCGCCGGGAGAACTGCGAGTCCGACCGGCGAGGGCTGTACGCGGTGCTCACCGAGCACGGCATGGAGACGATGAAGAAGGTCTCGCCGCATCATGTGGCGTCCGTACGGCGGCACTTCATCGACCTGGTGTCTCCCGAGGCGCTGGAGGACCTGCACAAGTCGCTGCGGCCGATCGCCGAGCATCTGCTCGGGCAGCGCGGCAAGCCCTAGGCCTCGGGCGGGGAGTTGCGCGCCGTCCGCCTCGGCGGGGCGCGCGACCTCGGCCGCACCGTGCCCCGCGTCCGCGTCCGGACGCGGGGTTCTCGCGTGCCGCACGCGGACAAGGGCGGCCGTCGACGCCGGTGTCCCCGGGAACGCGAAGCACAGCCCCGGGGGCAGCGGGCCCGCCGGCGGGCCCGCACCGGCGGCACCCACCGGACTCCCGGCGTTCACGGCGGCGCAGTGCCGCTCAGCTCTCCGTGAGGCCCTCGATCAGGGAGTCGGCGGCCCGGTACGGGTCCAGTTCGCCCGCGACGATGCGCTCCGCGAGGGCGCTCAGGCGGCGGTCGCCGTGGAGGTCGCCGATACGCCGGCGCAACGCGGTGACGGCGATCGTCTCGACCTCCTGGGACGCGCGGGCGAGCCGGCGCTCGGCCAGCACGCCGTGCTCCTCCATCCACGCCCGGTGCTTCTCCAGTGCCTCGACGACCTCGTCGATGCCCTCACCACGCGCGGCGACGGTCTTGACGATCGGCGGGCGCCAGGCCCCCGGACCGCGCGACTCACCGAGGCTGAGCATGTGGTTGAGCTCGCGGGCGGTGGCGTCGGCGCCGTCGCGGTCGGCCTTGTTGACGACGTACACGTCGCCGATCTCCAGGATTCCCGCCTTGGCGGCCTGGATGCCGTCGCCCATGCCGGGGGCGAGGAGGACGACGGAGGTGTCCGCCTGGGAGGCGATCTCCACCTCCGACTGGCCGACGCCGACGGTCTCCACCAGGATCACGTCGCAGCCCGCCGCGTCCAGCACGCGGATCGCCTGGGGGGCCGACCAGGCCAGTCCCCCCAGGTGGCCGCGCGTCGCCATCGAGCGGATGTAGACGCCCGGGTCCGAGGCGTGGTCGGACATCCGGACGCGGTCGCCGAGGAGCGCGCCCCCGGAGAACGGCGAGGACGGGTCGACGGCGAGTACGCCGACCCGCTTGCCCTGCCGCCGGTAGGCCGTCACCAGCGCCGACGTCGACGTCGACTTGCCGACGCCGGGCGAGCCGGTGAGACCCACCACGTACGCGTTGCCCGTCAGCGGGGCCAGCGCGGCCATGACCTCACGGAGCTGCGGTGCGGCTCCCTCGACGAGGGAGATCAGCCGGGCCACCGCCCGCGGCCGCCCTTCCCTGGCCTGGGTCACCAGCGAGGAGACGTCCTGCATCACAGCTCCGTTCACGAGAGGTCGGTCGGTCGAACGCGGGTCAGGCCTTGGCCACCCGCACGATCAGGGCGTCGCCCTGACCGCCGCCACCGCACAGGGCGGCCGCGCCGACACCGCCGCCGCGCCGCTTCAGTTCGAGGGCGAGGTGCAGCACGACCCGGGCGCCGGACATGCCGATCGGGTGACCGAGGGCGATGGCGCCGCCGTTGACGTTCACCTTTTCCGTGGACACCCCGAGGTCCTTCATCGACTGGACCGCGACAGCCGCGAAGGCCTCGTTGATCTCGATCAGGTCGAGGTCCCCGACCTCCAGGCCCTCCTTCTTGAGGGCGTGCAGGATCGCGTTCGAGGGCTGCGACTGCAGGGAGTTGTCCGGACCCGCCACGTTGCCGTGCGCGCCGATCTCCGCGATCCACTCCAGTCCGAGCTCCAGCGCCTTGGCCTTGCTCATCACGACCACGGCGGCCGCGCCGTCCGAGATCTGCGAGGAGGTGCCGGCGGTGATGGTGCCGTCCTTGGCGAAGGCCGGGCGCAGCTTGCCGAGCGACTCGGCGGTCGTCTCGGCGCGGATGCCCTCGTCCTTGCTGAAGACGACGGGCTCGCCCTTGCGCTGCGGGATCTCGACGGGTGTGATCTCCGCCTCGAAGATGCCGTTCTTCTGGGCGGTGGCCGCGCGCTGGTGGGAGAGGGCCGCGATCTCGTCCTGCGCCGGGCGCTGGATCCCGAGGCGGGTGTTGTGCTTCTCCGTGGACTCGCCCATGGCGATGCCCTCGAAGGCGTCCGTCAGACCGTCGTACGCCATGGCGTCGAGCATCTCGATCGCGCCGTACTTGTAGCCCTCGCGGGACTTCGGGAGCAGGTGCGGGGCGTTCGTCATGGACTCCTGGCCGCCCGCGACCACGATGTCGAACTCGCCGGCGCGGATCAGCTGGTCCGCGAGGGCGATGGCGTCGAGGCCGGAGAGACACACCTTGTTGATGGTCAGGGCCGGGACGCTCATCGGGATGCCCGCCTTGACGGCGGCCTGGCGTGCCGGGATCTGCCCTGCCCCGGCCTGGAGCACCTGGCCCATGATCACGTACTGCACCTGGTCGCCGCCGATACCCGCACGGTCGAGGGCGGCCTTGATCGCGAAGCCACCGAGGTCGGCCCCGGAGAAGGACTTCAGCGAGCCCAGCAACCGCCCCATGGGCGTTCGGGCGCCCGCGACGATCACCGAAGTACTGCTGTTCGTTCCAGACATGAGGTGCGATCCCCTTACCGGCTGCACAGCCGAGGAGTGAACGAGGGTTTACTGAGAATGTACTGAGCGGTAGGCCACCCGTCATCCGGCCCGCAGTGTGATCGCGCGCACGTTGCGTAACCACGCCAGGAGCGCTGCACTGACTCCATGCTGACGCGAATCGACCACATCGGGATCGCCTGTTTCGACCTCGACGCCACTGTCGAGTTCTACCGTGCGACGTACGGCTTCGAAGTCTTCCACTCCGAGATCAACGAGGAGCAGGGCGTCCGGGAGGCCATGCTCAAGATCAACGAGACGTCCGACGGCGGCGCCTCCTACCTCCAGCTCCTCGAACCCACCCGCGAGGACTCGGCCGTGGGCAAGTGGCTGGCCAAGAACGGCGAGGGCGTGCATCACATCGCCTTCGGCACCGCGGACGTCGACGGGGACGCCGCGGACATCCGGAACAAGGGCGTCCGAGTCCTGTACGACGAGCCCCGGACCGGGTCCATGGGGTCCCGGATCACCTTCCTCCACCCGAAGGATTGCCACGGAGTACTGACAGAACTGGTCACTTCGGCGGCGGTTGAGTCGGCTGAGCACTGACCTCCGTATATCTGGGCCGGTAGGGTTGGGGTCGGCCGTCACCTTTTACGGGGGACGGCCGTGGTCCCGGCGCCTTCCAGCGGGCGGGACCAAGGGCCGGGGTCCAGGTTTCGGGGGGCGAGCGTCGGGGCAGCAGCCCGTGCTCCGCCGTTGATCTGACACCATTCCCCGGGGGCCCCGTTCGGCGGAAGAACGGTGCTCGTTCGGATTTACTTGCGACCAGGGGACGGATGGGACCGCGCAGTGCGGGGCTACGAACGCCAGGAGCGAGAGCCGGCGGCTGACGTCGACCACCTCTCTCGGTTCGAGGCCGAGATGGAACGGCTGAAGACCGAGCGGGAGAAGGCCGTCCAGCACGCCGAGGACCTCGGCTATCAGGTCGAGGTGCTGCGCGCCAAGCTGCATGAGGCGCGCCGCAGTCTGGCGACCCGTCCTGCCTACGACGGGGCCGACATCGGCTATCAGGCCGAGCAGATGCTCCGTAATGCCCAGATGCAGGCCGACCAGCTGCGCGTCGACGCCGAGCGTGAGATCAGCCAGGCGCGGGCGCAGACCCAGCGCATCCTCCAGGAGCACGCCGAGCAGGCCGCGCGGCTCCAGGCGGAGCTGCACCAGGAGGCGGTCACCCGTCGCCAGCAGCTCGACCAGGAGCTGGCCGAGCGCCGGCAGACCGTCGAGTCGCACGTCAACGAGAACGTGGCGTGGGCGGAGCAGCTGCGCGCCCGCTCCGAGTCGCAGGCCCGCCGTCTCCTGGACGAGTCGCGTGCCGAGGCCGATCAGGCGCTCGCCGCGGCCCGCGCGGAGGCCGAGCGCGTCGCCGCCGAGGCGCGCCAGCGGCTCACCAACGACGCCGAGGCGACCCGAGCCGAGGCCGAGGCGCTGCTGCGCCGGGCCCGCACGGACGCCGAACGACTGCTGAACGCCGCGTCGACGCAGGCCCAGGAGGCCACCGACCACGCCGAGCAGCTGCGCAGTTCCACGGCCAACGAGTCGGACAACGCCCGCCGTCAGGCCACCGAGCTGAGCCGGGCCGCTGAGCAGCGGATGAGCGCCGCCGAGGCGGCGTTGCGCGAGGCGCAGGCCGAGGCGGACAAGGTTCTGGCCGAGGCCAAGGAAACCGCGGCCAAGACCCTCGCCGGGGCCGAGTCGGTCAACGAGCAGCGCACGCGCACGGCGAAGGAGCAGGTCGCCCGGCTGGTCAGCGAGGCCACCAAGGAGGCCGAGACCACCAAGTCCGAGGCCGAGCAGATCGTCGCCGACGCCCGTTCCAAAGCCGAGACGATCGTCGCCGAGGCCGAGGACAGCGCCCGCAGCCTCACCGCCGAGGAGACCGCCTCCCAGCTCGCCAAGGCCGCCCGTACCGCCGAGGACGTACTCAACCGCGCGTCCGACGAGGCCAAGAGGACCACCAAGGCGGCGGCCGAGGAGGCCGAGCGGATCCGCACCGAGGCGGAGACCGAGGCCGACCGGCTGCGCGCCGAGGCGCACGACATCGCCGAGCAGCTCAAGGGCACGGCGAAGGACGACACCAAGGAGTACCGCGCCAAGACGGTCGAGCTCCAGGAGGAGGCCCGTCGGCTGCGCGGCGACGCCGAGCAGCTTCGTTCGGACGCGGTCGCCGAGGGCGAGCGCATCCGCGCCGAGGCCCGGCGCGAGGCCGTCCAGCAGATCGAGGAGGCGGCACGGACCGCCGAGGAGCTGCTGGGCAAGGCGAAGGCGGACGCGGACGAGCTGCGCCAGGCCGCCACGGCGGACAGCGAGAAGGTCCGCACCGAGGCCATCGAGCGCGCCACGACCCTGCGCCGGCAGGCCGAGGAGACGCTGGAGCGGACCCGCGCGGAGGCCGAGAAGCACCGTGCGGACGCCGTCGAGCAGGCCGAGGCGATCGCGGCCGACGCGGAGCGGGCCGCCGAGCGGCAGCGCGAGGAGACCGAGCGGGCCATAGCGGCCCGTCAGGCCGAGGCCGCCGAGGGTCTCGCCCGGCTGCACACGGAGACCGAGGAGCGTCTCACCGCCGCCGAGCAGGCGCTGACGGACGCCCGCGCGGAGGCCGAGCGGATCCGCCGCGAGGCCGCCGAGGAGAACGACCGGCTGCGTTCGGAGGCCGCCGAGCGGATCCGTACGCTCCAGGCGCAGGCCGAGGCGGAGGCCGACCGGCTGCGCGACGAGGCGGCGGGAGACGCGTCGGCGTCCCGCGCCGAGGGCGAGGCCATCGCCGTACGGCTGCGTTCGGAGGCCGCGGCTGAGGCCGAGCGGCTGAAGTCGGAGGCCCAGGACAGCGCCGACCGGGTACGGAGCGAGGCACAGGCCGCGGCCGAGCGCCTGGCGACCGAGGGTGCCGAGACGCTGGCCGCCGCCCAGGAGGAGGCCGCCCGGCGCCGCCGCGAGGCGGAGGAGACCCTCGGTTCGGCGCGCCAGGAGGCCGACCAGGAGCGCGAGCGGGCCCGCGAGCAGAGCGAGGAACTGCTCGCTTCCGCGCGCAAGCGCGTCGAGGAGGCCCAGACCGAGGCCGTACGGCTGGTCGAGGAGGCCGACCGGCGCGCGACCGAGATGGTCTCCAACGCCGAGCAGACCGCGCAGCAGGTGCGGGACTCGGTGGCCGGACTGCACGAGCAGGCCCAGGAGGAGATCACCGGGCTGCGCTCGGCCGCCGAGCACGTGGCGGACCGTACGCGGACCGAGGCGCAGGAGGAGGCGGACCGGGTCCGCGCCGACGCGTACGCCGAGCGCGAGCGGGCGTCCGAGGACGCGGCGCGCCTGCGGCGCGAGGCGAGCGAGGCGAGCGAGGCCGCGAGCTCCCTCGCGGAGCGCACGGTCGCCGAGGCGATCGCCGAGGCGGAGCGGATGCGTTCGGACGCGGCCGATCACGCCCAGCGGGTGCGCACCGAGGTGTCGGACTCCATCGCGAACGCCGACCAGGACGCCGCGCGCACCCGTGCGGACGCCCGGGAGGACGCGAACCGGATCCGTTCGGACGCGGCCGCGCAGGTGGACACGCTGATCACCGAGGCGACGGCGGAGGCCGAGCGGCTCGGGATCGAGACCGCGGCCGAGGCGGAGCGGGTACGCGCCGAGTCCGTGGCCAAGGCCGAGAAGCTCATCTCGGACGCGACCGGTGACGCGGAGCGGCTGCGCGCCGAGGCCGCCGACGCGGTCGGTTCCGCGCAGCAGCACTCCGAGCGGATCCGCACCGAGGCCGAGCGCTTCAAGGCGCGGGCGACGGAGGAGGCGGAGCGGCGCACGGCGTCGGCGCGCGAGGAGGCCGAGCGCACGCTGGACGCGGCCCGCCAGGAAGCCAACAAGCGGCGCTCCGAGGCGGCCGAGCAGGTCGACACGCTCATCTCCGAGACGGCGTCCGAGGCGGACAAGCTGCTCTCCGAGGCGCAGCAGAGCGCGCAGAAGACGACGGCGGACGCCGAGTCGCAGGCCGACACGATGGTCGGTGTGGCGCGGGGCGAGGCAGAGCGGCTCGTCTCGGAGGCGACCGTCGAGGGCAACACCCTCGTGGAGCGGGCCCGTACGGACGCGGACGAACTGCTGGTCGGCGCGCGCCGGGACGCAACGGCGATCCGGCAGCGCGCGGAGGAGCTGCGCGACCGCGTCACGTCCGAGATCGAGGATCTGCACGAGCGGGCGCGCCGTGAGTCGTCCGAGGCGATGAAGAACGCGGGCGACCGGTGCGACGCGCTCATCAAGGCCGCCGAGGACCAGCTCGCCGAGGCGGACGCGAAGGCCAAGGATCTGCTGGCGGAGGCGAACTCCGAGGCGAGCAAGGTCCGTATCGCCGCCGTGCGCAAGGCCGAGGGTCTGCTCAAGGAGGCCGAGCAGAAGAAGTCCTCGCTCGTGGCCGAGGCCGAGAAGATCAGGTCCGAGGCCATCCAGGAGGCGAAGGCGGCCGTCGAGGAGGGCAAGCGCGACCTGGAGGTCCTGGTCCGCCGGCGTGAGGACATCAACGCGGAGATCTCCCGTGTCCAGGACGTCCTGGAAGCGTTGGAGTCTTTCGAGGCACCGACGGGTGGCAAGGACGGCGGGGTGAAGGCGGGTGCTGCCGCGGGGGCTACCCGCTCGGGTGGCAAGGCGTCGGAGAGCTAGCCGGAAGCATTGATTCCGTGCTTTGTGGGACGTTTGTCACAGATTCTGGCAAGCCATCCGACAGCTAGCCACCCAAAAGGAGTGTCATTCTCCAGATCAAACACGTATCCGCTCGATGACACACCGCATTGACCCCTAGGATTCCACCTATCACCTCACCGGTCTCATTCGACAGGAACCCCATGAGCGACACTTCCCCCTACGGCTTCGAGCTTGTGCGGCGTGGATACGACCGCGCTCAGGTGGACGAACGCATCTCGAAGCTCGTCTCCGACCGTGACAGCGCTCTGGCCCGTATCACCGCCCTCGAAAAGCGCATCGAAGAACTCCATCTGGAAACCCAGAACGCCCAGGCCCAGATGAGCGACGCCGAGCCGTCGTACGCCGGTCTCGGCGCGCGCGTCGAGAAGATCCTCCGCCTCGCCGAGGAGGAGGCCAAGGACCTGCGCGAGGAGGCCCGTCGCGCGTCCGAGCAGCACCGCGAGCTCGCCGAGTCGGCGGCTCAGCAGGTGCGCAACGACGCGGAATCGTTCGCCGCGGACCGCAAGTCCAAGGCGGAGGACGAGGGCGTCCGGATCGTCGAGAAGGCCAAGAGCGACGCCTCGCAGCTGCGCTCCGACGCGCAGAAGGACGCGCAGTCCAAGCGTGAGGAGGCGGACGCCCTCTTCGAGGAGACCCGTGCCAAGGCCGCCCAGGCCGCCGCCGACTTCGAGACGAACCTGGCCAAGCGCCGCGAGCAGTCCGAGCGTGACCTGGCGTCGCGGCAGGCCAAGGCCGAGAAGCGCCTCGCGGAGATCGAGCACCGCGCGGAGCAGCTCCGCCTGGAGGCCGAGAAGCTGCGCACGGACGCCGAGCGCCGCGCCCGCCAGACGGTGGAGACGGCTCAGCGGCAGGCCGAGGACATCGTGGCCGACGCGAACGCCAAGGCCGACCGCATCCGCTCGGAATCCGAGCGCGAGCTGGCCGCCCTCACCAACCGTCGTGACTCGATCAACGCGCAGCTCACGAACGTCCGCGAGATGCTCGCGACGCTCACGGGCGCCGCGGTGGCCGCCGCCACCGGCCCGGCCGAGGACGAGCCGATCTCGCGCGGGGTTCCGGCACAGCAGTCCCGGTGACTGCGCGGCAGTACCGGTAGGCGCACAGCACGACACCAGGGCCCGTTCCCTCTGCCGAGGGCGCGGGCCTTGTCGTGCCGCCGGGGGGTGCGGGCGGTGGCGCGCGGGTGAGCGGCGGGACCGCCCGTACCGGCGAGGACCCGGGCTTTTTCGTGCCCGCGAAGGTGTCCTCGCTCAAGTGGCAGGCCCCCCGGGGCCGTCTTAGCGTGGCCGCATGATCGAGCTCGAGGGGCTGACCAAGCGGTACGGCGAGAAGGTGGCGGTCAACAACCTCACCTTCGCCGTCAGACCGGGCATCGTGACCGGCTTCCTCGGTCCCAACGGTGCCGGGAAGTCCACGACGATGCGGATGATGCTCGGGCTCGACCGTCCCACCGCGGGCGACGTACGGATCGACGGACAGCACTACGACCGTCTCAAGGACCCGCTGAAGTACATCGGCGCCCTGCTGGACGCCCAGGCAATGCACGGCGGCCGCAGCGCCTTCAACCATCTCCTCTGCCTCGCCCAGAGCAACGGCATCCCGAAGGCGCGGGTGCACGAGGTCCTCGACAGCGTCGGTCTCACCGCGGTCGCGCGGAAGAAGGCGAAGGGGTTCTCGCTGGGCATGGGCCAGCGACTCGGCATCGCGGGCGCCCTCCTCGGCGACCCGCGGATCCTGATGTTCGACGAGCCGGTCAACGGCCTCGACCCCGAGGGCATCCACTGGATCCGCAACCTGATGAAATCACTCGCCGCGCAGGGCCGTACGGTCTTCGTCTCCTCGCACCTCATGAGCGAGATGGCGCTGACCGCCGACCACCTCGTCGTCATCGGCCAGGGCAGGCTGCTCGCCGACACCTCGATGGCCGACTTCATCCAGCAGAACTCGCGCTCGTACGTCCGGATCCGCTCCCCACAGCGCGAGCGGCTGCTCGATGTGCTGCAGGGCGCGGGGATCACCGTCGTCCGGACGGGCAGCGGCGCCCTCGAAGTGGACGACGGGAAGCCGGAGCACATCGGCGAACTGGCCGCGCGGCACCAGATCGTGCTGCATGAGCTGAGCCCTCAGCAGGCCTCGCTGGAGGAGGCGTTCATGCAGCTCACCGCGGAGTCGGTGGAGTACCACGCGCACAGCGACGCGCCGGGTCAACAGATCGCGTCGAGCCCAATCGGAACATCCCCGGCCCCGCAATGGGGCAGCGGCTGGAAGAAGGACTGACCGTGACTCCTCCCCCACGTAAACGCGGAGGCTTCTCACTCGGCTCCAAGGAGTTTCGTGACGGCCAAGCCCTGACCGCTGCCGGAGGCAGATCCGGATCTGACCACGCCGCTTTGCGGCTCATGCACTCAGGATGCGCTTCCCACCCGGCCTGAGGTGGGGATTCTCACGCAAGGAGAAAGATGGCGGCCACCCAGGTACTCAAGTCCGAGTGGACCAAGATCCGGTCCGTGTCGTCCACGGTGTGGACGCTGAGTCTCGCGGCGGTGGTCACGATCGCACTGGGCCTCCTCATCTCGCTCCTCTCCAACAATCAGTGGGACAACCTGAGCGCGAGGGACCGGCTCACCTTCGACCCGACGCGCATCAGCTTCGCGGGCATGGGCCTCGGCCAGCTCGCGATGATCGTGTTCGGGGTGCTCGTCGTCGGCAACGAGTACAGCACCGGCATGATCCGCACCTCGCTCGCGGCGGTCCCGCAGCGCGGCAGGTTCCTCTTCAGCAAGATCGCGGTGGCGGCCGGTCTCGCCCTCGTCGTCGGCACGGTCACCAGCTTCATCACGTTCTTCGTGGGCCAGGCCGCGCTCGGCACGCACAGGACGTCGATCAGCGATCCGGGTGTGCTGCGCGCGGTGATCGGCGGCGGGCTCTACATGACGCTCATCGCCGTCTTCTCGATGGGCGTCGCGGCGATGCTGCGCAGCCCGATGCTCTCGCTCGGCATCCTGATGCCGTTCTTCTTCCTGATCTCCAACATCCTGGGCGCCGTGTCCGCGACGAAGAAGGTCGGCCGCTACCTCCCCGACCAGGCCGGCAGCAGGATCCTCCAGGTGGTGACGCCCCTCGACGACACCCCGTACGGGCCCTGGGGCGGTCTCGGCATCATGGTGTTGTGGGTGGCCGCGGCCCTGGTCGGCGGCTACGTGCTGCTCAAGAAACGGGACGCCTAGGGGCGAACTTCTGGATCGCCGCCGGGGTGACGGGGGTGAAGAAGTTGACCAGATTGCCGTCGGGGTCGCGGAACAGCGGCGAGCGGTTGCCCCAGGGCATGGTGGTGGGCTCCTTCACGAAGTCCGTGACGAAGGCGGTCAGGTTGAAGCCGACGTCAGCGGCAGGCACGGGCGTCACCGCGGGCGGGGGCACCACCACAGGCACGGGCGTCACCGCGGGCACGAGCCCCGCCGCAGGCACAGACGCCACCGCGGGCACGGGCGCAGGCACGGGCGTCACCGCGGGCGGGGAGCCTGCGACCGGGCACTGGCTGGTCGTGGGGCTGCGGGTGGAGCGGCTCGACCGGCTGCCTCCCGTGCTCGCCTACCTCGACCTGCCGTTCGTCGTCGAGCGCCCAGACGAACTGCGCGACCTCGTCGTCGCGTTCGCCGAGCGCTTCGCGACTCGCGCGCGTGGAGCCTGACCCGGCCGGGAGGCGTCCTCCGCGCACGCACGGCGCCCCGGGCTCCCAGGAGTGGCATGCCTAGTCGGGCTCGTCCCCGTCCGGCCGGGATCCGAGCAGCCCGTCGAAGTCGGACCACCCCTCCCAGCGCCACACGTCCTTGTCGAGATCCGGCTGGAGCGGCACGAAACGGCCCAGCTCGAAGTCCCCGGCCTCCAGGTCGAACCAGCGCTCGTCGGCGACCTCGGTGCCGAGACCGACGGTCCGCGCGGTCAGCCGGACGAGCAGCTTAACCCCGGACGAGCCGGACAGGTCCTTGCCCTGGATCCTGCGGAACGGCAGTTCGGCCACCGGCGCCTCGACCGGTATCCACACGGTGAAGGGTGCCCCGCGTTCGACCGCGAGCCAGCTCCGCTCGTCGGCCGGCTCGCCGTTCGCGTCCAGGACCCTCAGCCACTGTTTGTAGATGACGAGGCTGCCGTCGTGCGGGGAGCGCTCCAGATAGCGCAGATGGGCGCGGGCCCGCAGGTCGACGACCGACAGATTGTCGAAGCGGTTGTAGAACCGGACGGCGATGACGGCGTCGTCGCTGTCCGCGTTCCGTCGCGCGTAGCCCGGGAAATCGGCGGTCCAGGCGTGCGAGATGCCGGCCCGGCGCCGCCACACGAAGGGCCGCAGCGCGAACAGTTTGATCAGGACGATGCCGAGCAGCACCGCGGGAACCAGGGCACCGGTCACCGAGGCGAGCGTGGCGAGCAGCTGGTGAGCGGTGCTGTCCTGTTCGGGGTCGAGGCTGTCGGTGCCCACGCAGGCCCGCAGTACGGCCAGGCTGAGGTCGAGGAGCCGCTCCTCGTCCGAGAACCGGTCCGCCATGGAACGCGGCGAGTTCTCGGTCAGTGTCCACGCCGTCGCCACGACCACCGAGAGTCCGGCCAGCGCGCCCAGCGCCATCAGCAGCAGGGCATGGACCGTGCGTCCCGCGATCCACCAGCGAACGGACGTGCGAAAACGCGGATGGGCCGACCCACGCCCCGGCCGCAGCGCTCGCACCACTCGACCCGCTCGTCGCACTTCGCGCCTCATCGGCCTCAACTCCCTTCCCCCGTACCCGACTTCGATCCCACTCGTACAATCGGGACCGCATCATTCCCGGTGTCGGTTCAGGACAACCCCGCCCGACCGGGGAGACCGGGCCCCGCGCCGGGTACATCTGGCGTGAAGGCCCAGGTACATCTCGCGTGAAAGGCTGTGCCCGCATGCGCGCGACACCACCCCCGAAGGGCGTCACCGTGACGACGAAGGACCGAAGCCTCGAGGCGCTGGGCCTGGACGACGTGCCCGCGAAGAAGCCCCTCACCTATCCCGGCCGGCCCACCACCGAGCCGGCCCTGCTGACCGGCGGCGAGCTGCTCCAGCTGGACGTGCGGCCATTGCGGCTCGGCGAGTGGTACGTGGAGGAGCGCCAGGAGCAGCAGCGGCTGGACGAGGCCCTCGCGGACCTGGGCCAGGTGGGCACCGGACTGCGCCACCCGGTCGTCGCCGTCGGCTCGAACGCCTCCCCCGGGCAGGTCGCCCACAAACTGACCAGGCTCGGCATCCCGGCGACGGTGCCGATGGTCCCGGTGCGGGTGCGCGGAGTCGCCGTGGGCTGCTCCGGGCACATCAGCCCGGCGGGCTACGTGGCCGGGACCCCGTACGTGGACCGGACCGCCGAGACGACGCTCGTGGTGACCTGGCTGGACTCGACGCAGCTCAAGGCCGTCGACGACACAGAGTTCCCGGACTACCGGCGGGCGATACTCCCCGGCGACGAGTTCGCGATGACGATGCCCTCCGGGGAGCGGCTCGGCGGCGCGTACATCTACTTCAGCGCGCACGGTGTGCTCGCCGAGCCGGAGACCGGGCGTCCCCGCCGGGGCGGCGGTGACCAGTCCGAGCTGCTCCGCGCCCTGCTCGCCGGCTCCGCGCGCCTGCGCGAACTGCTCGGGCCCGACCCGGCGGCCTGGGTGCGCCGCGCGTGGGCCGAGCGGTCGCTGCGCGAGGCGGGCACGCTGATCTTCGGCGAGGAGGGCTGGGTGCTGCCGCAGACCGACTTCCTGCCCTACCTCGACGAATCGGCCGAACTGCGGCTGTACGACGACCTGCCGCCGCTGGACCATTCGCTGCCGGACCGCCCCTGAGAATTCCCGGCCGGCGGTCGGGCGCGCATTCCCCCTTCCCGCCCGACCAGGAAAGACGGGTACCTGACAGGACACCCATACGAAGATTCGCCCTCTACTGGATCTTTCACCAGCCGATGGGCGCGACTTTACTTTCTCTTGAGTGGAACCACCCGCGCCCGGATATCCTCCTAAGCCTTACGGGGGCGTGCGCCCCGACGTCCTGAACCTTTCGATGGGTGCGGAGAATGATCGAGGCAGTCGGCCTTACTAAGCGCTACGGCGCGAAGACGGCCGTGTACAACCTTTCCTTCCAGGTCCGGCCGGGTGCCGTCACCGGTTTCCTCGGGCCCAACGGCTCGGGCAAGTCGACGACGATGCGCATGATCCTCGGCCTCGACAACCCCTCCTCCGGGCAGGTGACGATCGGCGGCTTCCCCTACCGCAAGCTGCCGAACGCCCCCCGCCAGGTCGGCGCGCTCCTCGACGCCAAGGCCGTGCACGGTGGCCGGCACGCCCGCAACCACCTGCTGTGCCTGGCCCAGCTGTCGGGCATCCCGGCCCGCCGCGTGGACGAGGTGCTCGGCGTCGTCGGTCTCCAGGACGTGGCGCGAAAGCGCTCCAAGGGCTTCTCCCTCGGCATGGGCCAGCGCCTCGGCATCGCCGCCGCGCTCCTCGGCGACCCCCAGGTGCTGCTCTTCGACGAACCGGTCAACGGTCTGGACCCCGAGGGCATCCTCTGGGTACGCAACCTGATGAAGTCCCTCGCGGCGGAGGGCCGTACGGTCTTCGTCTCCTCGCACCTGATGAGCGAGATGGCGCTGACCGCCGACCACCTCATCGTGATCGGCCGCGGCCAGTTGCTCGCCGACCAGAACATCAAGGACTTCATCTCGCACAACTCGGCCGACTTCGCCCGGGTGCGCACCCCCGACACCGAGCCGCAGCAGCGCGAGAAGCTGACCGCCGCGCTGACCGAGGCGGGCGGCCAGGTGCTGCCCGAGCAGGACGGCGCGCTGCGCGTCACCGGACTGCCGCTCCCCCGCATCAGCGACCTCGCGCATTCGTCCGACGTCCGGCTGTGGGAGCTGTCGCCGCACCAGGCCTCGCTGGAGGAGGCGTACATGCGGATGACGCAGGGCGCCGTCGACTACCGCTCGACCATCGACCAGAAGGCCGGGCTCCAGCAGCAGCTGCCGCCGGGCGCCATGCCGCCGCCGCAGCTGCCGGTGGCGGGCCAGGGCCAGCCCGGCTGGTACGCGCCGCCGCCGCCCCAGCAGGGCGGGCAGCCCTTCGCCATGCCGCAGACCGGGCCGTACGGCGCTCCCGTCGCTCCCGGCGCGGGCGGCCCCGGCCCGTACGGCGCTCCGGCCGCCCCCGGCGCCCCGGACGTCAACCCGTACGCCCAGGCCACCCCCCAGGCCCCCGCGGGCCCCCCGGCGCCCGCCGCCACCCCCGAACCCGCACCCGCGCCTGCGCCTGCCGCCGACCTGACCAAGCCCGAGGACGCCCGATGAGCACGCCCCAGCCCCCGATGCCGCAGCAGGCCGCCGCTGCCCCCGACTGGCAGGCGGCGCCCGGCACTTCGTACACCTCGCCGATCCCCGTCACCCGCACCCACCTCGGGCACGCGCTCAGCTCCGAGTGGACGAAGATCAAGTCGGTGCGCTCCACGATGTGGACGCTCGGCACCTTCCTGCTTCTGGTGGTCGGCATCGGCTTCCTGGTGGCCGCGCAGACCACGAACGAGGACTTCCAGGACGTTCCGTACACGATCACCGCTTTCTTCGGGCTGTTGCTCGGACAGATCTGCCTGCTCACGCTGGGCGTGCTGGTGGTCTCGTCCGAGTACGGCACGGGCATGATCCGTACGACGTTCACGGCCTCGCCGCAGCGGTACCGGGTGCTCGCCGCGAAGCTGATCATCTTCTTCGCGGTCGCGTTCGCCGTCTCGGCCTTCGCGATCGGGCTGGTCGGCCTGTTCACCGCAGGAATGCACAGCGACGGCTCCGACGTCCCGTGGGGCGGCACCGTCCTGATGGGCGCGCTGTACGTCTCGCTGCTCGGCGTGCTCGCGCTCGCGGTGGGCTCGATGCTGCGTCACTCGGCCGGCGCGATCACCACGATGCTCGGTGTCGTGCTGCTGCCCGCGATCATGCCCGCGTTCCTGATGATGTCCGACAGCCTGCGGACGATCGGCGAGAAGATGCAGGAGTACAACGCCCCCAACGCCCTCGCCAAGATCTTCCGGCTGGGCAACGAGAGCGGCCACGGCGGCGCGCAGCTCGGTCTGCTCGCCGGAGTGACGGCGGCGGCGGTCGTCGGCGCCTTCGTGCTCCTTGAGCGCCGGGACGTGTGACGACCGCGCCCACCGGACGGCCCGGGGCCGGACAGCCCGGGGCCGGACAGCCCGGGGCCGGACGACCTGACACCGGACAGCCCGACACCGGACAGCCCGAGACCGGACGGCTTGAGTCCGGGCCGTCCGAAGTCGCCTAGAACCTGGGCGCGTTACGGGACCGCTGCACCCGCGAGGTGCGGCGGTCCTTCGCGTTCCAGCAGGCCTTGTGCCAGTGCCGCCGCTCGTCGACGCCCGAGTGCTCCGGCCAGGCCACCACGTGCGGAACCCCTGACGGGATCAACTGGTCGCAGCCGGGGCAGCGGTAGGTCTTGCCCTGCGCGCTCGCGCCCGCCACATGGCGCACGCTCCACTCCTCGCCCCGCCAGCTCTCCGTGGACTGCCAGCCGCCGTAGCGGTCCGACGCGTCCTCCCCGGCGCTCCTGCCGGACGAGCCGGCGTCCTTCGCCTTCGGACGGTTGCGACGCGGGGACAAGGGACACCTCACGGAGCTGTGCAGGGGGCAGGGGCCAAGTCCAGCCTACGCGGCACGCACAGGGGTACGCGTACTCCGCCAACCCCCGCAGATCCCCCATCGGACAGCCCAATTCCCAGACAATCCGCAAATCTCTCCGCAAGGCCGTGTCTTCGGCACGTGTCACGCGGTTATGCCGGGTGGGGGAGCTCCGTGTCGGAGCCGAGGAAGCAGGAAGTTCGATGCACGTTGGAAGCTTTGTACTGGCCGCCCAGTTCCCTGGCCAGGGCCAGGGGGAGGCCCTGCACCGCGCGGTGCGGTCGGCCGAGGTCGCCGAGGAGGCCGGGCTCGACGCGGTCTGGCTGGCCGAGCACCATTTCGTCCCGTACGGGACATGCCCGTCGGCCATCACACTCGCCGCGTATCTGCTCGGCCGCACCCACCGTATCCGGATCGGCACGGCGGTCAGCGTCCTTCCCACCGTCCATCCCGTGGCGCTCGGCGAGCAGGCCGCGCTGCTGCACCTGACGTCCGGCGGGCGGTTCTCGCTCGGGGTCGGCCGCGGCGGCCCCTGGGTCGACCTGGAGGTCTTCGGCGCGGGCCTCGCGGCGTACGAACAAGGATTCCCCGAGTCACTCGATCTGCTGGTCCGCTGGCTGCGCGAGCCGTCCGTCGCCGGTACCTCAGAGCGCTTCTCGTTCCGCGAAGTCCCCGTCGTGCCACGCCCGTCGGAGGCGCTGAGCGGCGCCCCGGGTCCCGAGGTCGTCGTCGCGTGCACCTCACCGTCGAGCGTTCGGCTCGCCGCCGAGCGCGGACTGCCGATGCTGCTCGGCATGCACGTCGGGGACGAGGAGAAGGCCGAAATGGTCGCGCTGTGGCGGCAGCACGCGCGCGCGGCGGGCCGCCCGTCGGACGAGATCCTCACGGCCGCCCATGTCTCCGCCGGCGTCTGCCAGATCGCGGACCGCCGCACCGACGCGGTCGAGACGCTCGTCAAGGCGATGCCCGGCTGGCTGAGGCAGGGACTGGACGCCCATGTGACGGTCGACGGCCGCCCCCGCTCGATGCGGGACCCGGTGGCGTACACCGAACTGCTCTGCGGGCTGCACCCGGTGGGCACCCCACGGCTGTGCGCCGACCGGCTCGCGGCGACCTCGGAGCGGACCGGCATCACGCGTTTCGCGCTGCTCGTCGAGGGATCGGGCGATCTGGCGGCGACCGAGGACAACGTACGACGGCTCGGGACCGAGGTGCTGCCCCGTCTGCGGTGACCGCACGAGCTCCGGCCGGGCGGGCCGGAGCCGCGGGGAGCTTGCCGCCCCGGTACCAATGCACCTCCCGCGTACGGAGCGGCAAGCAATGCGGCTCAGTGCGTCAGCAGTCCCTGAACTCAGGGGACTGATTGAGCAGCTGACTGCGGACCGAGGTGAAGCGTGCCAGTGTGTCCTCCACCGAGTCGTCCAGTGGGAACACCGCCACCCGGTGGCAGTTCTGGAAGGCCAGCCGCACTCCGAAGTGCCGCTGCAGCGCGCCGCGTATCGCGTCACTCGCGAGCGCACGCAGCAGCTGGCCACGTGCCTGCTCGTCCGGCGGGGGCGTCTGGTTGTCGGCGAACTTTCCGCCGTCCACCTTCAGCTGGGCCACCAGGGAGCTGATCATCTCCCACGCGTAGGGCAGGGAGGTCCGGACGCAGTCGACGAAGTCAGCTTCGTCGACCTCGCCTCGCTCGGCCTGTTGGAGTAGGGCCGGTGAGACGTCGAGCGACATGGGTTCTCCTCTCGCACCCCCATACCTCGGGGGTTGCCGGACAGGGACGGGGATCGCGATATCGAACACGCTGAGTACCCGCATCGCGACCTCCCGTTCATACGGTAAGCATCGCCAGGTAACGGCACCAGGAGAATGGGCACATAGCGAACGCCCGGTGGGCCGACAATCAGCCACGACCGAACAGGGAACCTTCAGGATCAATGGGGTGACCCGCGAAAACGCGGGCCTGGCGCCGCGACCGGAGCCGGGAGGGCAACACGAGGACGAAAGGGGCGAACCGCAGGTTCTTCGCCGGGGGTGATCACGGGAGAGGGGCCGGGGAATCGCGTGCACCGCCGCCGGTCGAGTAGCGTTGCCGACCATGCGTCTCGTCATTGCCCGCTGTTCCGTGGACTACGCGGGCCGGCTCACCGCCCATCTCCCGTCGGCCCCCCGCCTGATCCTCGTGAAGGCGGACGGCAGCGTCTCGATCCACGCGGACGACCGGGCCTACAAGCCCCTCAACTGGATGTCGCCGCCCTGCACACTGAAGGAGGGGTCAGGCGACGACGAAGGCACCTGGACCGTCATCAACAAGGCGGGCGAGAAGCTCATCATCACGATGGAGGAGATCCTCCACGACTCCTCGCACGAACTCGGCGTGGACCCCGGCCTGATCAAGGACGGCGTGGAAGCGCACCTCCAGGAGCTGCTCGCCGACCGCATCGAGACCCTCGGCGAGGGCTACTCGCTCATCCGCCGCGAGTACATGACGGCCATCGGCCCGGTCGACATCCTGTGCCGGGACGCCGAGGGGCAGACCGTCGCCGTGGAGATCAAGCGCCGCGGCGAGATCGACGGCGTGGAGCAACTCACGCGCTACCTGGAGCTGTTGAACCGCGACCCGCACCTCGCGCCGGTCCGCGGCGTCTTCGCCGCCCAGGAGATCAAGCCGCAGGCCCGCGTCCTCGCCACCGACCGCGGCATCGGCTGCACGGTCCTGGACTACGACGCACTGCGCGGTATCGAGGACGACAAGCTGCGACTGTTCTGATACCCCCGGGTTCGTATACGGGAGAGGGCCGGACCCGATGTCGGGTCCGGCCCTCTCCCGTTCCGTCCGGTCAGATCACCGCGCCGCCCGGCGACGTGGCGACGCCGGTGCCCGTCGGCCCGCCGCCGGCCGGAACACCGGCCGAGGTGCTCACCGGCGCGCTGCTCGACACGGGGCCGCTCGCGGAGTTCGAGGTGGCGGGAGCCGTCGGCGTACTGGCCGAGGGCGAGGCGGACGGCGGCGGGCTCGTCTTCGTGCCGGTCGGCGAGGGCGAACCGCTCGGCTTCGTACCGGTCGGCGACGGTTTGCCCGAGGGCGACTTCGAGGGCGACGCGGACGGCGACTTCGAGGGCTTGCCCGAGGTCGTGTGCGTCCCGCTCGGCTCGTCGGACGGCCGATGGCCGGCCGTGGCCGTGACCGGAGGCGTCGGGTCGTCCGAGGTGCCGTAGGTGCCGTCGGGCCCCGGGTCGGTGGGCGTGGCGACGGCGCTGGGAGAGGAGTCGTCACCCTTCTTCGCCTTGTCCGCGCCCAGGCTGTCGTCCTGGCTGCCCTGCGTGGGCGCCGGGTTGACGCCGACCTTCTCCGAGGGGGTGTCGTTGCTGTGGTCCGAGGTCGCGCCGAGGGTCACCACGGTGCCGAGGACGGCGACGAGGAGCGCGCCCGCTCCCGCGGCCACCAGGTTGCGCCTGGTGCCGTTGACCAGCCGCTCCGCGATGCCCTGCCGCTTGGCCGCGGGGGCGCCGGGGCCGGCCGGGTGGGCGAGCACCGTCACGGTGTCGCCGGACTGGTCGGTCCGGGAGAAGACTGCCGTCACACCGCCGGGAGGCGACATCGACTCGTCGTGCCGCGCGTCGGGGACCTCTTCGCCCGCCGGGGTGCGCCCGGCGGTGAGCTGCAGGGTCCCGGAGCGGTCGGCGACCAGCGCGAGGGCGCGGCGACCGGCGATGGTGCCGCGCTTGTCGGCCAGCGCGCCGCGCATGGCGACGGAGGCCTCCAGTTCGGCGCGGGCCCGGTCCAGCTGATGGCCGCAGAGCGCGAGGACGCCCAACTCGTGGTGGAAATAGGCCTGTTCCCCGACATCGTCGGCCAGCTCGGAGGCCTCGACGCCGAAGCGCAGGGCGCGTTCCCAGGCGCTCCAGTGCAGCCCCGCCGCGAAGGCGGGCGCGGCCGTGCGGGCGAGCTGGACGGAGACGCTCTCGTCCTCCTCGTCCTCCGGGACGGTGGTGACCGGGACGAGCACGTCGAGCGCGGCGAGCAGCGCGTCGGCCTCGGCGCAGACGCGCTCCGGAGTGACCGAGGGGTGCCCGGCCCACCATGTGTAGTGCTGGGCGGCGGCGAGCACGCTCTCCTGGAGGGTGTCCGCGTATCCCGAGGCCTCCAGCTGGGCCTGCACCCCGGCGGCGAGCCGGTAGCGGGAGCCGACCGGGGAGACCAGCGCGCTGCCCGCGAGTTCGGCGAGCGCCGCGTCGGCGTGGGTGTCGCCCACGAGTGCGGGCAGATGGGCCTGGTGGGGCACCTCGCCGCCGAGCGCGACGGCGAAGCGCAGGGTGGCGCGCGCCGAGTCGCTCAGCCGGGAGGCGAGCAGCGCGGCGGGCGCGGCGCCCTCGGCGAGGGAGGGCAGCGGGGCGTCGTGGCCGTCGCCGACCTCGAAGGGCGCGTCGTCCGGGGCCTCCTGGAAGACGCCGTAGTCGTCGAAGGCGTCCTCGCCGGCCCGCAGCCGGTCGCGCTGCCGCAGCAGGGCGCCGGCCTGGATGAAGCGCAGGGGCAGTCCCTCGGACTCGAACCAGAGGTCGCCCGCCCAGTTCGACTCGTCCTCGGTCAGTACCCGTCCGACGGCGCGCTCCAGCAGTTCGAGTCCGCCGCTGCGGTCGAGGCCGCCGAGGACGACCTCTTCGAGGAGCGCGTGGGCGGACGGGGCCGGTATGTCGGGGGTGGCGGCGATCACGAAGGCGCACTCGGGGGTGGCGTCGAGCAGCACGTCGAGGGCGCTGCCGCCGATCTCCGCGTCGTCGAGGACGACGACCGCGCCGATCTCGTGGACGAGCCGGAGCAGTTCCTCGCGGTCCGGGCGGTGCAGGGGGGCTTCGTAGACGGCGGCGAAGAGGTCGTGGAGCAGGTCGCTCGCCGTGCGCCCGTAGCCGGAGAGGCGGATGACGCCGTCGGGGGCGAGGTCGGCGCAGTCGTCGGCGACGGCGTCGAGCAGGACGGTACGGCCCGATCCCGAGGGACCGGTCAGTCGCACCGAGCGCCCGCGCGCGAGGAGGCGTACGAGCCGCTCGCGCTCCTCCTGGCGCTCCAGGAGCGGCAGCCGGGGCTGTGCCGGGCCGGGCGGAACGGGCGGCCGGGCCGCGCGGTCCAGCTCCGCGCGTTCGGCGGCGCCGTGCTTGACCGGCGGCTGCGGTCGCTCGTGCGGCGGGCAGTTCTCCATCTCGCTGCCGTCGACGGGGTTGACGGTGAGCAGGAATTCGCCCGCGACGAGGCGGACCGTGCGGACGACCACGGGCTTGTGCTGGCCCAGGTCGGTTGCGAGCGGGTCACGCGGCGGGCGCGGGCGAGGCGCCTGGCCGTCGTCGTCATGGCCGTACTCTTCGGATCCCCGGTTGATCGGGTCCATGTTCCAAGCCCCCCAAAAGCGTCGTGTGCCGATGCCCTCCCGGCCTGGCTGCACACCGCTCTGTCGCTTCTGGTCCGGTGCCCGCTCGTAGGGTTTCGGTCGGCGGGCAGCCGAACCCTAAACCTTCGCACAGTATCGACGAACAGGCGGGGTACCGCGCCGTCCGAACCGTCACAGCTTCGTGAGGATTGTGCACGTGGTGTGCTTCGTGCGCCGGTCAGGACGCGTACGCGGTCGCGTATGGAGAGCGAGCGGGGCGCGCGGACGCGGAGCGAGTGGGGCGCGCGCACGTGGTCGCGCACGCGGAACGACTGGGGCACGCGGAGCGATCGGGGCGCGCGCTCAGGTCACACCCGGGGCAGCGATTCGACCCCGATACCACCCTCGATCGCCAGGATCCGGTGCAGCCGGGTGGCCACCAGCAGGCGCTGCATCTGTGGTGGTACGCCGCGCAGTACGAGCCGTCGGCCGCACCGCCCGGCGCGTCGGTGGGCCCCCATGATGACACCGAGCCCGGTGGCATCCCAGGAGTCCAGCTCGGACAGGTCCAGCACCAGGTCGCCCGCTCCGTCGTCGACGGCCGAGTGCAGGACCGTACGGGCGTCCGCCGCGCTGCGTACGTCGAGGCGGCCCCCGACGACCAGCTCGGCGTGGTCGCCCCTGATGTACATATGCGCTCCCCGAGAATCTGTCTCGTAACTCCGCGTGTGTCTGTTTCCGCGTCTTCGCGTCTGCATGTTGTGCCTGGTCTGACTGCCTGAGGGCCGCGGAGGTTGCCGTCTGTAAGCGAACCGATACCGAATTCACCTGATGGGGTGACACCCGAGAGGCGTGTGCGGCTCCGCGGCCCGTGCGGCGACCGGTTCCGGCCGCCGCGTGATCGTTCAGTGCTTGTAGAAGCCCTGCCCGCTCTTGCGCCCGATGTCACCGGCGTCAACCATCCGGCGCATCAGCTCCGGCGGCGCGAACTTCTCGTCCTGGGTCTCGGTGTAGATGTTGCCGGTGGCGTGCAGCAGGATGTCGACGCCCGTGAGGTCGGCGGTGGCCAGGGGTCCCATGGCGTGGCCGAAGCCCAGCCGGCAGGCGAGGTCGATGTCCTCGGCGGTGGCCACGCCCGACTCGTACAGCTTCGTCGCCTCGACGACGAGGGCCGAGATGAGGCGGGTGGTCACGAACCCGGCGACGTCACGGTTGACGACGATGCAGGTCTTGCCGACCGACTCGCTGAACTCCCGCGCGGTGGCGAGCGTTTCGTCGCTGGTCTTGTAACCGCGGACCAGCTCGACGAGCTGCATCATCGGCACCGGCGAGAAGAAGTGCACGCCGACGACCCGCTCCGGGCGCTCCGTGGCCGCCGCGATCTTGGTGATCGGGATCGCGGAGGTGTTGGAGGCGAGCACGGTGTCGGGGCGGACGATCTTGTCGAGCGCCTGGAAGATCTCGTGCTTGACCTCGAGCTTCTCGAAGACCGCCTCGACGACGATGTCCGCGTCGGCGGCCGCTTCCAGGTCCGTGGTCGCCGTGATGCGCGCGAGGGCGGCCTCCGCGTCCGCGGCTTCCAGCCTGCCCTTGCTCACGAACCTGTCGTACGAGGCCTTGATGCCGTCGAGGCCGCGGTTCAACGCCTCGTCGGTGACATCGCGCAGGACGACGTCCCAGCCCGCCTGTGCGGAGACCTGAGCAATACCGGACCCCATGAGTCCGGCTCCGATGACGGCGAGCTTCCCTGCCACTCCGACTCCCTCAACACGCTTAACACGCTGCTTGTGTATGCCTCTTCGGCGGAGAGTAGCGTTCGGGAAGGGCCGGGCAACCCGTAAGTAATGCGTGTCACGGTCTCAGGGCGTGAGACACCCGTCACGTCCCGGCCCGCGGGCGCGGCACCGGCGCGGGTCACCCGGCCGCCCGTACGGCGTAGTTGAGGACCTTCCGGCTAACAGGTCCTCGATGTCGTCGAGGAGCACGAGGATCTCTCGTGACACTTCGTCCGGATTGCGACCGGCCATCATCTCGCGGCCGATGACCGACACGACGGTCTGGTGCACCCAGTTGATCCGACCGGCGACGAGACCCGGCAGCGGGTCCTCGGGCGGCGCGCCGACCTCCTCGCGCAGGGCTTCCTCCGGGTTCCCCAGGGTCTCCTGGCCGATCGCCCAGGGCCGCGAGCGGAGCGCGGGGGACGAAGGTCCGTACGCCCCAGGAGTTCGGCCCCGCCGTCAACGCGCCGACCATGCCGTCCATGCTGCTCTCCGGTCTGATGCTGCCGATGTCCCTGGCCCCCGGCCGGCTGGACGTCCTCTCGCACCTCATGCCGCTGCGCTATCCGGTGGACGCGGTGCGGGACGCCCACGTCGGCTCGTACGCCACCGCGCACATGCTGTACGGCGTGCCGGTGGCCCTCACTCTCACGGCGGCCGCCGTGACGGTGGGCACACGGGCCTTCCGGCGGGCCGGTGCCTAACTAGGCTGACCCCATGGTCAATCTGACGCGCATCTACACCAGGACCGGCGACCGGGGCACCACCGCCCTCGGGGACATGAGCAGGGTCGCCAAGACCGATCTGCGGATCTCGGCGTACGCCGACGCCAACGAGGCGAACGCGGTGATCGGCACGGCGATCGCGCTGGGCGGCCTGGAGGCGGAGGTCGTCAAGGTCCTCACCCGCGTCCAGAACGACCTGTTCGACGTGGGTGCGGACCTGTCGACGCCGGTGGTCGAGGACCCCGAGTTCCCGCCGCTGCGGGTGGAGCAGTTCTACGTCGACAAGCTGGAGGCGGACTGCGACCTCTTCAACGAACGGCTGGAGAAGCTCCGCTCCTTCATCCTGCCCGGCGGCACCGCCGGCGCGGCCCTCCTGCACCAGGCGTGCACGGTCGTACGCCGGGCCGAGCGTTCCACCTGGGCTGCGCTGGAGGTCCACGGCGAGGCCATGAACCCCCTGACCGCGACCTACCTCAACCGCCTGTCCGACCTGCTCTTCATCCTGGCCCGGACCGCGAACAACGCGGTGGGCGACGTCCTGTGGGTCCCCGGCGGGGAACGCTGAGACACCCCGCCGCGGCCGGCCGCCCGCACGGGCTTCCGGGCCGACGCGGGCGACTCGCCGTCGGCGGTGAGAAGGCCGCGGTACATCGAAGGATGCAGTCGCGGCCCCTCCCCGAGGACCAGGCGGGCCGCCCGTGCGCCGTGTTGGATGGAGCCATGCCCAGAACTCTCCCGCGCCCGCACCGCGACGACGTGCGCATCGCGGTGGGCGGGCTCCTGGGCGGCCTGCTCCTGTGGGCCGTCGGACTCAGCCCCCGGACCCCGGGCGACAGCCTCGTCGTGTGGTCCGCGCGCTGGGCACTGCTGGTGCCGCTGGCCGTGACGGCCGGCTGCGAACTGCTGCGCCGCACCCGGCCGAAGGCGGCCCTGCTGGCCGGCACGGCCGCGCTCGTCACCGACACGGTGACCCTGGGCAGCGTGGCCACCGTCGTGATGTTCACGGACCTCATGTACGCGGCCGTCCTGTACGGCACACCCGCCTCGGCCCGGCGCCTGCCCTGGATCACCGGTCTGCTCACGGTGATCGGCGCGGTGCTGCCCTTCGCGCTCTGGCGCACCCCCGGCACGCTGTTGATCGGTGTCGGCGTCGGAGTGGTGGCGCTCGCGCCGACCGCCACCGGCTGGGTCGTGCGCAACCACCGCGACGCCGCCGAGGCGGCCCGGCTGCGCGCCGAGCAGACCGCGCTCCTCGCCGAGACGGACCGCACACAGGCGGTCAACGCCGAACGCGCCCGGATGGCCCGGGAACTGCACGACATGGTCGCCAACCATCTGTCGGCCATCGCCATCCACTCCACGGCCGCGCTCTCCCTCGACGACCCGAGGACCTCGCAGGACGCCCTCGCCGTGATCCGGGAGAACAGCGTCGAGGGCCTCGCCGAGATGCGGCGGCTGATCGGCATCCTGCGGGACGACAGCGACGACCGGGAGCCCGCGGCGGCGCCCACGCTCGACGGTCTCGAAGCACTGCTCACGGGCGCCCGCACCAACGGGCTCGACGTGACGCTCGAGGCAGCACACGGGGAGCGGCTGCCGGCGCCGGTCGAGCTCGCCGCGTACCGGATCGTCCAGGAGTCCCTCACCAACGCCCTCAAGCACGCCGCGCCGGGCCGGGTCACCGTCGCGCTCACCCGGGCCGACGAATCGCTCACCGTGCGGATCACCAGTCCTCACGGTGGCCGGGAGGGGCCGCGCGCTCCAGGCTCGGGGGCCGGCCTGGTCGGGATGCGGGAGCGGGTCGCACTCCTCGGGGGCACCTTCGAGGCCGGGCCCGAGGACTCCCCCGCCGCCCGGACCTGGACCGTGCGCGCCACCGTGCCGCTCGCCCTCACTCTCACCCGCGGAGCGGAAGCATGATCCGAGTGCTCGTCGCCGAGGACCAGTCCACGGTACGCGCCGGGCTCGTCCTCATCCTGCGCAGCGCACCCGACATCGAGGTGGTCGGCGAGGCGGCGGACGGGGAACAGGCAGTGGCCCTCGCCCGCGAGCTGCGGCCGGATCTCGTCCTGATGGATGTGCAGATGCCGCGCCTGGACGGGGTGTCCGCCACCCGGCAGGTGGTCGCCGGTCAACTCGCCGACGTCCTCGTACTGACCACCTTCGATCTCGACGAGTACGTCTTCGGTGCGCTGCGCGCGGGCGCGTCGGGCTTCCTGCTGAAGAACACCGAAGCGCGGGATCTGCTGGAGGCGGTACGGACGGTGGCGCGCGGGGAGGGCCTGATCGCACCGGCGGTCACGCGTCGGCTCATCGCCGAGTTCGCGGCGAAGCCCGTACGCGAGCCGACCGCCGATCCGGCCGTCCTGGACGCGCTGACCAGGCGCGAGCGCGAGGTTCTTTCCTGTCTGGGTGAAGGGCTGTCGAACGCGGAGATCGCGAAGCGGCTCACGATGGCAGAGGCGACGGCGAAGACCCACGTCAGCCGCCTGCTGGGCAAGCTGGAACTGCGCAACCGGGCCCAAGCGGCGGTCCTGGCACAGGAGTTGGGGATCTAGCCCAACCCCGATTCACTGGTCCAGACCTATTGACTCGTGGTCCAGACCTTTCTATTCTCGCCCCACTGCGCTTAGGCATGCCCACGACACCCCCAGTCGATGGGGCACGACGCCGGCAGGAGCGCGAGCGAGCACACGCCCCGACAGGCGGAGCGCGATCGCGACCCCCCACCCGCTGCAACGCCCCGGAGCACCAGACCAAAGAGGAGAGGCTTCATGCGCTTCAGGCAGAGAGCCGGACACCGAGCAGTGGCAGGGCTCACCACCCTGCTCCTCCCCCTCGCCGCCCTCGTCGGCCTCGCGGGTCCCGCCCAGGCCGCCGACACCGCCACCGCCACGTACGCCAAGACCCAGGACTGGGGCACTGGGTTCGAAGGCAAGTGGACGGTCAAGAACACCGGTACCACCGCGATCAGCTCGTGGACGATCCAGTGGGACTTCCCCGCCGGCACCTCCGTCACCTCGGCCTGGGACGCGGACGTCACCAGCTCCGGCACCCACTGGACCGCCAAGAACAAGTCCTACAACGGCAGTCTCGCCGCGGGCGCCTCCGTCTCCTTCGGCTTCAACGGCGCGGGCTCCGGCTCGCCCTCCAACTGCACCCTGAACGGCGGCAGTTGCGACGGCGGCACCACCGTCCCCGGCGACGCGGCCCCCTCCACTCCCGGCACCCCCACCGCCTCCTCCGTCGCCGACACCTCGGTGAAGCTCTCCTGGAGCGCGGCCACCGACGACAAGGGCGTCAAGAACTACGACGTCCTGCGCGGCGGCACCAAGGTCGCGACCGTGACGACGACCTCGTACACGGACACCGGTCTGACCGCCGGCACCGACTACTCGTACACCGTGCAGGCCCGTGACACCGCCGACCAGACCGGTCCGGTCAGCGGCGCGGTCGCGGTCCACACCACCGGCGGCACCACCACCCCGCCGCCCGCCGGCAACGCCGTCAAGCTCGGCTACTTCACCGAGTGGGGCATCTACGGCCGCAACTACCAGGTCAAGAACCTGGTGACCTCGGGCTCGGCCGCCAAGATCACGCACATCAACTACGCCTTCGGCAACGTCACCAACGGCCAGTGCGCGATCGGCGACTCCTACGCCGACTACGACAAGGCCTTCACCGCCGACCAGTCGGTCAGCGGCGTCGCCGACACCTGGGACCAGCCGCTGCGCGGCAACTTCAACCAGCTGCGCGAGCTGAAGGCCAAGTACCCGAACATCAAGATCCTCTGGTCCTTCGGCGGCTGGACCTGGTCCGGCGGCTTCGCCCAGGCCGCCGCCAACCCGGCCGCCTTCGCGCAGTCCTGCTACAACCTCGTGGAGGACCCTCGCTGGGCCGATGTCTTCGACGGCATCGACATCGACTGGGAGTACCCGAACGCCTGTGGTCTGTCCTGTGACACCAGCGGTGCCGCGGCCTACAAGAACCTGATGCAGGCCCTGCGCGCCAAGTTCGGCACGAGCAACCTGGTCACGGCGGCCACCACGGCCGACGGCACCTCCGGCGGCAAGATCGACGCCGCGGACTACGCGGGCGCTTCGCAGTACGTCGACTGGTACAACGTGATGTCGTACGACTTCTTCGGCGCCTTCGCGGCACAGGGCCCGACGGCCCCGCACTCCCCGCTCACCTCGTACAGCGGCATCCCGACGCCCGGCTTCGACACGGCCGACGCGATCGCCAAGTTCAGGTCGAAGGGCGTGCCCGCGAACAAGCTGCTGATCGGCATCGGCTTCTACGGCCGTGGCTGGACCGGTGTCACCCAGTCCGCGCCCGGCGGCACGGCGACCGGCCCGGCGGCCGGTACGTACGAGCAGGGCATCGAGGACTACAAGGTCCTCAAGACGTCCTGCCCCGCCACCGGCCTCGTCGCCGGCACCGCGTACGCCTACTGCGGCAACAACTGGTGGTCGTACGACACCCCGGCGACCATCGGAACGAAGATGTCGTGGGCCAAGAGCCAGGGCCTGGGCGGCGCCTTCTTCTGGGAGTTCAGCGGTGACACCAGCAACGGTGAACTCGTCGGCGCCATCAACAGCGGCCTGAGCTAGTCCCCGTCCCACCCCCGAACCAGCGCCGCGGGCAGACCTCCGGGTCCGCCCGCGGCGCTGTGTCTTCCCGCCCGCAGGGGCCGGGGCAGGGGCAACGGGGGGCTGGGGCAAAAGACCGCCGGAGGCGTCGGGCAGCGGGGCGCGAGGCCGCGGGCGGGCCGGACCCGGGGCGGGGCCGCAGGACTTCAGGCCCGAGGCCAGGAGACGCAGAGCGGACGGGCTGCGGACCGCAGGACGCCGGGCAGCCAGGCTCAGGGCGTGCGGCCGCGGGGCCTCATGGCAGCGGGACGCCGGAGGCGAGACCGCGGGGCGGACGTACGCCGGGCCGAGGGCGCGCGACGGCGGGACGCCGGGCCCGCGGGGCCCGTACCGTTCGCCGAGGGGCGGGCTGGATCAGGCGACGTTCACCCTCCCCCACCCAACGGGGCCCTGAACGTCGCTACGCGACGTTCACCCTCCCCCACCCAACGGGGCCGGGGGGACCCCCACCCAACGGGGCCCTGAACGTCGCTACGCGACGTTCACCCTCCCCCAACCGCTCCGCGGCCGGGGGGACCCCCACCCAACGGGGCCCTGAACGTCGCTACGCGACGTTCACCCGTTGTCCGGGCGGGGCCGCTTCCAGCCAGGCGAGGAAACCGGTCAGCGCGTCCTCGCTCATCGCCAGTTCGAGGCGCGTCCCACGATGGACACAGGCGAGGATTATCGCGTCGGAGAGCAGCGCGAGCTCCTCCTCGCCCTCCGCGACACGGCGGCCGGCCACCTCGATCGCCGAGCGTTCGAGGACGCGGCGCGGGCGGGGGGCGTACGAGAAGACGCGGTACCACTCGATCCGGTCGCCGTTGTAGCGGGCGACACCGTAACTCCAGCCCTTGCCGCTGGGGTCACCCTTCTCGGGGACGTCCCAGCGCAGGCTGCAGTCGAACGTTCCCCCGGAACGCTGGATCAGCCTGCGGCGGAGGCCGAAGACGAACAGCCCCACCACTACAAGCGCTACAAGCACTCCGCACACAGTCAGAGCGAGGACCATCGACACCGACCTCCTCGTCTCCTAGGTAACGGAAAAGAAAAAACTTCCGGATTTGCCACAGCCGCGGCCAGGGCCGGAGTGATCCGGTCCCAGCCGCGGCTGAGGCAAAGCTTCACACAGTGCTCCCCCGGCGCCCGAAGGGCTGGGGTCGCACCGATGGTCAGCGGGTCGCCACCGCACGCAGGCGGACGTCCGCGCGGCGCTCGGCGGACGCGTCGGCGTCCGACTTCGCGCGCTCGAGCGCCCGCTCCGCACGCTGGACGTCGATCTCGTCCGACAGCTCGGCGATCTCGGCCAGCAGCGACAGCTTGTTGTCAGCGAATGAGATGAAACCGCCGTGCACCGCGGCGATGACCGTTCCACCATCACTCGTACGGATGGTCACCGGGCCCGACTCCAGCACACCGAGAAGCGGCTGGTGACCGGGCATGACGCCGATGTCGCCGGACGTGGTACGCGCGACGACCAGGGTGGCCTCGCCGGACCAGACACTACGGTCCGCGGCGACGAGCTCGACGTGCAGCTCAGCAGCCAAGGTGGGCTCCTCGGGTCACCACCCGGCGTTGCTGCCGGGTGTTGGGTCAAAGTCTAGTAGGCGTACGGAGGGGGAAGGACCGCACCCCGCGAGGCGCGGTCCTGCCCCTTCACTCAGAACACGAGGTTCAGGAGACGCCGAGCTCCTTGGCGTTGGCCTTGAGGTCCTCAATGCCACCGCACAGGAAGAACGCCTGCTCCGGGAAGTGGTCGTACTCGCCGTCGATGATCGCGTTGAAGGCCACGATCGACTCGTCCAGCGGGACGTCCGACCCGTCGACGCCGGTGAACTGCTTGGCGACGTGGGTGTTCTGGGACAGGAAGCGCTCCACGCGACGGGCACGGTGAACGGTGAGCTTGTCCTCCTCGCCCAGCTCGTCGATACCGAGGATCGCGATGATGTCCTGAAGGTCCTTGTACTTCTGGAGAACCGACTTGACGCGCATCGCGGTCGCGTAGTGGTCCGCCGCGATGTAGCGGGGGTCCAGGATGCGGGACGTGGAGTCCAGCGGGTCCACGGCCGGGTAGATGCCCTTCTCGGAGATCGGACGGGACAGAACCGTCGTCGCGTCGAGGTGGGCGAACGTGGTGGCCGGGGCCGGGTCGGTCAGGTCGTCCGCGGGGACGTAGATCGCCTGCATCGAGGTGATCGAGTGACCACGGGTCGAGGTGATGCGCTCCTGGAGGAGACCCATCTCGTCGGCCAGGTTCGGCTGGTAACCCACCGCGGAGGGCATACGGCCGAGCAGGGTCGAGACCTCGGAACCGGCCTGCGTGAAGCGGAAGATGTTGTCGATGAAGAACAGCACGTCCTGCTTCTGCACATCGCGGAAGTACTCCGCCATGGTCAGACCCGCGAGGGCCACGCGCAGACGGGTGCCCGGGGGCTCGTCCATCTGACCGAAGACCAGGGCGGTCTTGTCGATGACGCCCGAGTCCGCCATCTCCTCGATGAGGTCGTTGCCCTCACGCGTGCGCTCGCCGACACCGGCGAACACGGAGACACCGTCGTGGTTGTTGGCGACGCGGTAGATCATCTCCTGGATGAGCACCGTCTTGCCGACACCGGCACCACCGAACAGACCGATCTTTCCACCCTTGACGTACGGGGTGAGGAGGTCGATGACCTTGACGCCGGTCTCGAACATCTCGGTCTTCGACTCGAGCTCGTCGAAGCGCGGGGCCTTGCGGTGGATGGACCAGCGCTCGCCCGAGTACTTCTCGTCGGAGTTCAGCACCTCGCCGAGAGTGTTGAACACCTTGCCCTTGGTGAAGTCACCGACGGGGACGGTGATGCCCTCGCCCGTGTCGGTGACGGCGGCCTGGCGGACCAGACCGTCGGTGGGCTGCATGGAGATCGTGCGGACCAGGCCGTCACCCAGGTGCTGGGCGACTTCCAGGGTCAGCGTCTTCTTCTCGCCGGCGTTGGCCGGGTCGGCCACCTCGACGTGAAGGGCGTTGTAAATCTCCGGCATCGCGTCGACGGGGAACTCCACGTCGACGACCGGGCCGATGACCCGGGCGACGCGGCCCGTGGCAACGGCCGTCTCAGAAGTCGTCGTCATTACTTGTCACTCCCCGCGGTCGCGTCGGCAAGGGCTGCGGAGCCACCGACGATCTCGCTGATTTCCTGGGTGATTTCGGCCTGGCGGGCCGCATTGGCAAGTCGGGAGAGCGTGGTGATCAGGTCTCCCGCGTTGTCGGTCGCCGACTTCATCGCGCGGCGCGTGGCGGCGTGCTTGGAGGCAGCCGACTGGAGCAGCGCGTTGTAGATACGGCTCTCGACGTAGCGCGGCAGGAGGGCGTCAAGGACGTCCTCCGCCGACGGCTCGAACTCGTACAGCGGAAGGATCTCGCCCTTGGGCGCCTCTTCCGCGACCTCTTCGAGGCGAAGCGGCAGCAGTCGGCCGTCGATGGCCGTCTGCGTCATCATCGAGACGAACTCGGTGTAGACGATGTGGAGTTCGTCCACGCCGCCGTCCGCCGTCTCCTTCTCGATGGCCTCGATGAGCGGACCCGCGACCTTCTTCGCGTCCGCGTAGGTGGGCTCGTCGGTGAAACCCGACCACGACTCCACGACCTTGCGCTCGCGGAAGTTGTAGTGGGCCAGACCGCGGCGGCCGACGATGTACGTGTCGACCTCCTTGCCCTCGGCCTCGAGGCGCGCCGTCAGCTGCTCGGCGGCCTTGATGCTGTTGGAGTTGAAGGCGCCGGCCAGCCCGCGGTCGCTCGTGAGGAGCAGTACCGCGGAACGGGTCGCCGTCTCCGCCTCCGTGGTCAGCGGGTGCTTGGTGTTCGAACCGGTACCGACCGCCGTGACCGCGCGGGTGAGCTCGGTCGCGTACGGCGCGGAGGCCGCCACCTTGCGCTGCGCCTTGACGACGCGCGAGGCGGCGATCATCTCCATCGCCTTGGTGATCTTCTTGGTCGCGGTGACGGATCGGATGCGACGCTTGTAGACCCGGAGCTGGGCTCCCATGAGTCAGGTCCCTTCCTTACGTCACTTGGCGGCGGCCGGAGCGTCCTCGCCGAGAAGCTTCCCGTCCGAGGTCTCGAACTGCTTCTTGAAGTCCACGATGGCGTCCGCGATGGCGGTGAGCGTGTCGTCCGACATCTTGCCGCCCTCCTTGATGGAGGTCATGAGGCCCTGCTCCTTGCGGTGCAGGTACTCCAGGAGCTCCTTCTCGAAGCGGCGGATGTCGGCGACCGGTACGTCGTCCATCTTGCCGGTGGTGGCGGACCACACGGAGACGACCTGGTCCTCGGTCGGCATCGGCTGGTACTGAGCCTGCTTGAGCAGCTCGACCAGGCGCTGACCGCGCTCCAGCTGCGCCTTCGACGCGGCGTCCAGGTCGGAACCGAAGGCGGCGAACGCCTCCAGCTCGCGGTACTGGGCCAGGTCGAGGCGAAGACGGCCGGAGACCTGCTTCATCGCCTTGTGCTGGGCGGAGCCACCGACGCGGGAGACCGAGATACCGACGTTCAGGGCCGGACGCTGACCGGCGTTGAACAGGTCGGACTCCAGGAAGCACTGGCCGTCGGTGATGGAGATGACGTTGGTCGGGATGAACGCCGACACGTCGTTCGCCTTGGTCTCGACGATCGGCAGACCCGTCATCGAACCGGCGCCCATCTCGTCGGAGAGCTTCGCGCAGCGCTCCAGCAGACGGGAGTGCAGGTAGAAGACGTCACCGGGGTAGGCCTCGCGCCCCGGCGGGCGGCGGAGCAGCAGGGACACGGCGCGGTAGGCGTCGGCCTGCTTCGAGAGGTCGTCGAAGATGATGAGGACGTGCTTGCCCTCGTACATCCACTGCTGGCCGATGGCCGAACCGGTGTACGGCGCAAGGTACTTGAAGCCGGCCGGGTCGGACGCCGGGGCGGCGACGATGGTCGTGTACTCCAGCGCGCCGGCCTCTTCGAGGGCGCCACGCACGGAGGCGATGGTCGAACCCTTCTGGCCGATGGCGACGTAGATGCAGCGGACCTGCTTCTTGGTGTCGCCCGAGCGCCAGTTGTCGCGCTGGTTGATGATCGTGTCGACGGCCAGCGCGGTCTTGCCGGTCTGACGGTCGCCGATGACCAGCTGACGCTGGCCGCGGCCGATCGGGGTCATCGCGTCGACGGCCTTGTAGCCCGTCTCCATCGGCTCGTGCACCGACTTGCGGACCATGACGCCCGGGGCCTGCAGCTCGAGGGCGCGGCGGCCGGACGTCTCGATCTCGCCGAGGCCGTCGATCGGGTTGCCGAGCGGGTCGACGACGCGGCCGAGGTAACCCTCGCCCACGGCGACGGACAGCACCTCACCGGTGCGCTGCACCGGCTGGCCCTCTTCGATACCGCTGAACTCGCCGAGGACGACCGCACCGATCTCGCGCTCTTCCAGGTTCAGCGCGAGGCCGAGGGTTCCGTCCTCGAACTTCAGCAGCTCGTTCGCCATGGCCGAGGGGAGACCCTCGATCTTGGCGATACCGTCGCCGGCGACGGTGACCGTACCGACCTCCTCGCGCGAGGCCGCGTCCGGCTTGTACGACTGGACAAAGTTCTCCAGCGCATCCCGGATCTCCTCCGGCCGGATCGTGAGCTCCGCCATCTGGGTTCCCTGCTCTCCTTGTTGGGCCCGAAGTTTCACTTGGGGGGATGGACTCCCCCCTATGAGAGGTGAATCCTCTGCACGGCCCAACATGGGCCGTAATTGCGTACTGCTTATGGGATTACTAGCTCGCCATGCGGCGGGCGGCGTCCTCGAGACGGTCCGCGAGGGAACCGTTGATGACCTCGTCGCCGACCTGCACCCGGATCCCGCCGAGGACATCGGGGTCCACGTCGAGGTTGAGGTGCATCGGGCGGCCGTAGAGCTTGGCCAGGGCGGCGCCGAGGCGCTGCTTCTGTCCGTCACTCAGCGGCACCGCCGAGGTGACCACGGCGACCATGCGGTCGCGGCGCTCGGCGGCGAGCCGGGACAGGGACTCGAGTCCCGCTTCCAGGCTACGTCCGCGAGGCGCGGTCACAAGGCGCGTCACCAGACGCTCGGTCGTCACGTCGGCCCGGCCGCCGAGCAGGCTGCGCAGCAGCTCGCTCTTGGCCGCCGTGGTGGCGGCCCGGTCGGTCAGCGCGGCGCGCAGCCCGGTGTTCGAGGCGACGATCCGGCCGAAGCGGAACAGCTCGTCCTCGACGTTGTCGAGCGCGCCCGTCCGCTGCGCCGCCGTGAGGTCGGCGGTGGCGGTGAGCTCCTCAAGGGCGTCCACCAGGTCGCGGGGCTGCGACCAGCGGGAACGCACCATGCCGGACACCAGGTCGGCGGCGGTGCCGCCCACCTGGGTGCCGAGCAGGCGCTGGACCAGCTCGGCCTTGGCCTCGCCGGGCTGCGCCGGGTCGGTGAGGACCCGACGCAGCGACACCTCGCGGTGGAGCAGCGCGGTGACCGCGGCCAGCTCGTCGGCGAGCTGCGCCACGTCCACGGACGTCGAGTCCGTCAGCGCGTCGAGACGCTCACGTGCGGCTGCGGTTGCCTCGCGGCTCGCTCCGTGTGCAGTCATCGAGCCGCCTCGGCCTTCTCCTCAAGCTCGGAGAGGAAACGGTCGATGACGCGGCTCTGCCGGGCGTGGTCCTCGAGGGACTCGCCGACCAGCTTGCCGGCCAGGTCGGTGGCCAGGTGGCCGACGTCCTGACGCAGCGCCTGAGCGGCGGCCTTGCGGTCGGCCTCGATCTGCGTGTGACCGGCGGCGACGATCTCCTCGCGCTGCCGCTGGCCTTCCGCGCGCATCTCGGCGATGAGCGTGGCGCCCTGCTCCGTTGCTTCCTGGCGCAGGCGCGCGGCCTCGTGCCGGGCTTCGGCGAGCTGAGCCTTGTACTGCTCAAGAACGCTCTGGGCCTCGGTCTGCGCGGCCTCGGCCTTCTCGATACCGCCCTCGATGGCCTCGCGGCGCTGCTCCAGAACCTTGTTGATGTTCGGGAGAAGCTTCCAGGCCAGGAAGCCGAAGACGATGACGAAGGCGAGCAGGCCGATGACAAGCTCGGGGATCGGCGGGATGAGAGGGTTTTCCTTCTCGGCCGCCAGAATGAGCATGTGGCTCATGTCAGTGCCTTTCGTCTAGTGGGCTGTCGCTGATCGGATGGATCAGACGCCGTAGACGAACGGCATGACCAGACCGATGAGGGCGAGCGCCTCACAGAAGGCGAAGCCGAGGATCTGGTTGGCGCGGATCAGACCGGCGGCCTCAGGCTGACGGGCGAGCGCCTGGGTGCCGTTACCGAAGATGATGCCGACGCCGACGCCGGGGCCGATGGCCGCGAGGCCGTAACCGATCGAGCCGAGCGAGCCGGAGACAGCGGCAAGGGTCTGCATGCCAGTTATTCCTTTTCTTTACGGACCGGTGGGGGTTGGCCACCGGACGACTGAGGGGTCGTGAGGACGGGCGCTCAGTGGTGCTCGGCCAGCGCGCCCTGGATGAAGGTGCAGGTCAGCAGCACGAACACGTACGCCTGCAGGGCCTGGATGAACAGCTCGAAGGCCGTCATCACGATGACCATGATGAAGGAGACGCCCGAGTAGGCGATGCCCCAGCCGTTGAGCAGGTACCAGGTGGCGATCGTGAACAGCAGCAGCAGGGTGTGGCCCGCGAACATGTTCGCGAAGAGTCGCACCGCGTGCGTGAACGGCCGGACGATCAGGTTCGAGAGCAGCTCGATGAACATGGCCAGCGGGAGAACCGGGCCCAGCGACTTGTCGTAGCCGCTGATGTTCTTGAACGCTCCGACGAATCCGTGGCGCTTGAACGTCAGGGACACCCAGACGACGTAGACGATTCCGGCCAGTACCGCGGGGTACGAGATGATCGCCGTGACCGGGAACTGGGCGACCGGAATGATCGACCAGAGGTTCATCATCCAGACGAAGAAGAACAGCGAGACGACCAGGGGTACGTACTTCTCGCCTTCCTTCTTGCCGATCGTCTCGTAGACGACGCCGCGGCGGATGAAGTCGTAGCCGGCTTCGGCGACCATCTGCAGCTTGCCCGGGACGACCTTCGGCTTACGGAAGGCGGCCCAGAAGAAGGCGACGACGATAACCGAGCCGAGCAGCGCCAGGAGCATCGTCTTGTTGAAGTACACGTCCCCGTTGCCCCACAGGGGCTTGAACAGGAACGAGTGCAGGCCGGGTGCCGGGAAGCCACAACCGTTGTTCTCGAAGATGTGGCAGTCGGTCTCGAAAGCGAGCACCTGCGTCGGGTCAGCACTCACCGCGGGCTCCTTCAGCGTGGCGCATAGGTACGGCAACCTCGTTGTGTCGGCGCGGCGCACAGCCGCGGTTCGGCACTGGACTGGTGTTACGGATGTGGGGGCGGCAGTGGGGCATCAAGCCTCGCGATTGAGCAGGCGTCAGCTCAGATGCCCGCGCCCGCGATGCCGCAGTTGGCACCGGACGATAGCAGGATCTCCCACGTGCACTTATCCCGGCCCTACCCCTCACGACGAATGCCCCTTGTTTTCGGGCTTTTCGCCCTTCGAGGGGTCGGGTTCGACGTAGAGGATCTTGGCCTTCATATGGGCACGCGCCTGTGCGCCGATCCACACGAGGGTGGTGACGACCAGGGTGAGCGCGAAGGACTTGGGATTGAACAGCGAAGTGTTCTTGAACACGGCGACAAAGATGAACAGCAGAAGAATCTGCGCCGTGTAGAGCAAGAGACCCATCGCCTGGAACAAGTGCGGAAGCGATTTGGCAACGCGCTGCAGAACGTAGAGCCCGATCCCCATGAAGAGAATCACGACCAGCGTCGCGACGATCGCCCCGATCGCTCCCTTGCCGCCGGCGACCACACCGCTGACGACGGCGGCAATCGCGCCGACGGCAGCCGTGGGTACAGCGGCCTGAAGGAGGATCCGGGCGTCATTGGACGGCATGGCGGCAACTCCGCTTGCTAAGGGGGGCGTGTCGTCATGGACGAGCGTAGTCCCGGGCTGAGAGAGAACCTCACGCCAACGGACCGTGGCACTTGGGTCCTTCGGCTCTGCCCTGGGTTCTCGTGAACCGTATCACAAACTATTTGATGAGGTCTTTACCTGGCTGGTGTGCCGACTGTCACACATGAGTGTGAAGGTGCGCGTCTGTGCATCCCGGACGCCGACTTGTCTGGTATTGGGATGCTTCGCTACCCCACGATTTGGTCACGTGTTAGTCAGATTCTTACCTTCGACTCAGCGCGAGGACTCGGCCTCGCGTCGGTCCAGGAGTCGCGGACGGGGCCCGATCGCCGTCGCTCCGTTGACTCCTGAGACTCCGGCAGCCGCCGGAGCACGGTGCTCGCGCGCCTCGTCCGGCTCGCCTGCCACGGCCGCCTCGTGGGTGACGGGCGACCCCTCTTCGGCGGCCGCTACGGCAACCGCGGCGGCGGCCCTGCGGCGGCGGTAGCGCGGCGGCAGGAGGTGCTCGGCCCAACGCGGGGCACGCGGGGTGAAGCGCGGCAGCAGGAGCAGCACGAGACCGACCGCGCTGAGCGCCGCGATGACGAGCACACTCCACATGGCCCCGGAGTTGACCGAGTACGCGAGGGCGCCGAAGGAGATCAGCGCCGACCAGAAGTACATGATCAGGACGGCCCGGCTGTGCGAGTGGCCGACCTCCAGGAGGCGGTGGTGCAGATGGCCCCGGTCGGCGGCGAACGGCGACTGCCCGCGCCAGGTGCGCCGCACGATGGCGAGCACCAGGTCGGCGGCCGGGATCGCGATGATCGTCAGCGGCAGCAGCAGCGGGATGAACACCGGCACCGTCTGGTGCACGGTGTTGCGCTCGGAACCGGAGAACAGGTTCATCACGTCGGGGTCGATCTGCCCGGTGATGGAGATGGCGCCGGCGGCCAGCACGAGACCGATGAGCATCGAGCCCGAGTCACCCATGAAGATCCGCGCGGGATGCATGTTGTGCGGCAGGAAGCCCAGGCACATGCCCATCAGGATCGACGCGAACAGCGTCGCGGGGGCGGCGGCCTCGATGCCGTACGAGTACCAGATCCGGTAGGCGTAGAGGAAGAACGCGGCGGACGCGATGCACACCATGCCAGCGGCCAGTCCGTCGAGACCGTCCACGAAGTTGACCGCGTTGATCGTGATGACGACGAGCGCCACCGTCAGCAGCGTGCCCTGCCACTGGGTCAGCGCGACCAGGCCGACGCCCGGGATCGGCAGCCACAGGATCGTCAGACCCTGCATGACCATCACGCCCGCGGCGATCATCTGGCCGCCCAGCTTGATCAGGGCGTCGATCTCGAACTTGTCGTCCAGCACGCCGATCAGCCAGATCAACGCGGCTCCGGAGAGCAGGGCGCGTGGTTCGTTGGAGTTGGAGAAGACCGCGTTGAGGTTCCTCAGGTGGTCGGCGACCAGCAGGCCGGCGCACAGTCCGAAGAACATCGCGATGCCGCCGAGCCTCGGCGTGGGTTCCCGGTGCACGTCGCGCGCCCGGATTTCCGGCATGGCTCCGGCCACGATCGCGAATTTCCGTACCGGCCCTGTCAGCAGATACGTCACCGCGGCCGTGATGCAGAGCGTCAGCAGGTATTCACGCACGGGCTTCCCCACAGGTCTCGCTGGCCATCACAGCCCCACACCCTAGCGATGCACGCATATGGTTGAGGACTTTCGGGTAGCGACGATGGTTGCACGAGTGGCTGTGCAGCTCGGTACGCGTACCCCCGGTCAGTCCGGATAAGGCGGAAATCTACCGGTCAATTCCCGCACTTCCTCCCGTGCCGTACGGCCGTCGATCTCGTCCCGCAGCACCCCCGCGAAGAGTGCGGCGACCCGTGCCATCTCCGGCTCGCCCATCCCCTGGGTGGTCAGCGCCGCGGTGCCGAGCCGCAGGCCACGGGCGTCGCCGTGAGGCAGCGCACACGTGTCGAGGACCATACCGGCGGCGGCGAGGCGGCCACGCGCGATGCGCCCCTCGACGCCGAGCGGCGCCGGATCCGCGACCAGCAGATGGGTGTCCGTGCCGCCCGTGGTGACCGCGAGCCCCTCCGCGGCCAGCCCCTCGGCCAGTACGCGGGCGTTGGCGACCACCTGATGGGCGTACGCCGTGAAGGCGGGGGTCGCGGCCTCGCCGAACGCGACCGCCTTGGCGGCGATGGTGTGCATCTGCGCGCCGCCCTGGGTGAACGGGAAGACGGCCCGGTCGACACGCTCGGCCAGCTCCCCGCCGCAAAGGATCATGCCGCCTCGCGGCCCGCGGAGCACCTTGTGGGTGGTGGCGCACACGACATCGGCGTACGGCACCGGGTTGGGCGCCGCGCCGCCCGCGACGAGCCCGATGGGGTGGGCGGCGTCCGCGATGAGATAGGCGCCGACCTCGTCGGCGATCTCCCGGAACAGCGCGTAGTCGAGGTGCCGGGGGTACGAGATCGATCCGCAGACGACGGCCTTGGGGCGATGGGCGCGGGCCAGGGCGCGCACCTGCTCGTAGTCGATCAGTCCCGACTCCGCCTCGACGCCGTAGCCGACGAAGTCGAACCAGCGGCCGGAGAAGTTCGCGGGCGACCCGTGCGTCAGATGACCGCCGAAGGGCAGGCCCATCGCCAGCACGGTGTCACCGGGGCGCAGCAGGGCGGCGTACGCGGCCAGGACGGCCGAACTCCCGGAGTGGGACTGGACGTTGGCGTGGTCGGCGCCGAAGAGGGCCTTGGCGCGGTCGACGGCGATCCGCTCGGCGACGTCGACGATCTCGCAGCCGCCGTGGTGACGGGCGCCCGGATATCCCTCGGCGTACTTGTTCGCCAGCGGCGAGCCGAGCGCGGCCAGTACGGCCGGCGAGGTGAAGTTCTCGGCCGCGATCAACTGCAGCGTGGTCGACTGCCGGTCGAGCTCACCGATGAGGATCTCGGCGAGCTCGGGGTCCTGGCGGCTCAGGACATCCGCTTCGAGCGTGGTGGCGACCGGCATGGTGGACTCCGGACATCTACGGGGGACGCTTACGTCCAATGTAGAACCGGGACCGGTGGGACGCCCGGTGTCACGTCCGTGCGGGTACCCCCGTCAGGGCGGTGACGACCGGGTCCAGGGCCTCGTTGATCTCGTCCCCGATGGAGCGGAAGAACGGCAGCGGCGCCCCGTAGGGGTCGTAGACCTCGTCGGCCTCGGCGGTCGGCGCCAGCAGCCAGCCGCGCAGCGCCGCGGCGGCCCGCACCAGGGCGACGGCGCGCTCGATCACGCCGTCCTGGAGGGGCGGCAGGGTCGCGGTGTCTATGGCGCGGACCAGACGGGTGAACTCCTTCAGGGTGAAGGTGCGCAGGCCCGCCGAGTGACCCATGGAGATCACCTGGGCGCGGTGGTCACGGGTGGCCGTCAGGACCAGGTCGGCCCGGATGACGTGGTCGTCGAGGAGCTCGCGCCCGACGAAACCGGAGGGGTCCGCGCCGAAGTCGGTGAGGACGGTCGCGGCGTTGGCCTCCATGGGCGCGCCCTCGTGGCCCCAGGTGCCGGCGCTCTCCACGATGAGGCCGCCCCACAGGGGGTCGCCCAGCCGGTCCGCCAGGGCATGCCGGGTCAGCCGCTCGGTGATCGGCGAGCGGCACACATTGCCGGTGCTGACGTGGAGGATGCGGAAGGACCCCTGGGGGGACCCACCGGTCCCCGTGATCCCCGTGCCTATGCCACGCATGGGGGCGCCCCCTGGTCGCGCGGAGCCGGGAGCCTGGGGGTGTCAGGGGCTGTCAATTCGCCACCTCGAGGTCGGGTACGACCTTCCGGAGCTCCTCCGCCGACAGTGCGCCCGCGCGCAGCAGCACGGGCACCTTGCCGGTCACGTCGACGATCGAGGAGGGCACGTTGCCCGGGGTCGGGCCGCCGTCCAGGTAGACCGAGACGGAGTCTCCGAGCATGCCCTGCGCGGCGTCGCAGTCCTCCGGTGCCGGGTGGCCCGTGAGGTTGGCGGAGGAGACGGCCATCGGGCCGACCTCGGTGAGGAGCTCGATGGCGACGGGGTGCAGCGGCATACGGATCGCCACCGTGCCCCGGGTGTCCCCCAGGTCCCACTGGAGGGACGGCTGGTGCTTGGCGACGAGCGTCAGGGCACCGGGCCAGAACGCGTCGACGAGCTCCCAGGCCATCTCCGAGAAGTCCGTGACGAGGCCGTGCAGGGTGTTCGGGGAGCCGATGAGGACAGGGGTGGGCATGTTGCGGCCCCGGCCCTTGGCGTCCAGCAGGTCGGCGACGGCCTCCGAGGTGAACGCGTCGGCACCGATGCCGTAGACGGTGTCCGTCGGGAGGACCACCAGTTCGCCACGGCGGACGGCGGACGCTGCCTCACGCAGACCTGTGGTGCGGTCGGTCGCGTCGTTGGTGTCGTATCGCCGTGCCATTTAGCGGGCCTCCTCATACACGTACTGCTGGCTGGGGGTGCGGAGAAACGCGGTGCGGGGAATCGCCGTGCGGGGAATCGCCGTGCGCGGGCGCACGTCGGCGCCGCGTGCCCGGGCCCCGTGGGCGGTGCTCACGGCATCGCCTTGCGGGCGGTCGCGAACCGCGGCCGGTTGTTGAGGTCCGGGTGGTCGGCCGCGTCGGCCCAGCCCCGCTCCTCGGTGAAGATCCACGGCACCTGTCCGCCCTGGGTGTCGGCGTGCTCGACGACGACGACGCCGCCGGGACGCAGCAGCCGGTGCGCGGTGCGCTCGATGCCGCGGATGAGGTCGAGTCCGTCCTCGCCCGAGAAGAGGGCCAGTTCGGGGTCGTAGTCCCGGGCCTCCGGCTGCACGTACTCCCATTCGGTGAGCGGGATGTACGGAGGGTTCGAGATCACCAGATCCACCTCGCCGTCGAGGTCGGGGAAGGCCGCGAGGGCGTCTCCCTGGCGCAGGTCGACCCTGGACCCCTCGACGTTCTTGCGCGTCCACCGGAGGGCGTCCTCGGACAGCTCCACGGCGTGCACACGGGAGCGCGGGACCTCCTGCCCGAGGGCGAGCGCGATGGCGCCCGAGCCCGTGCACAGGTCGACGATGAGCGGTTCGACGACATCCATCGCGCGGACGGCGTCTATGGCCCAGCCGACGACCGACTCGGTCTCCGGGCGCGGGACGAACACGCCAGGACCCACCTGGAGTTCGAGGTAGCGGAAGTAGGCGCGCCCGGTGATGTGCTGGAGCGGCTCGCGTGCCTCGCGGCGCGCGGTCACCTCCCAGTAGCGGGCGTCGAAGTCCGTGTCCTTGACACTGTGCAGCTCGCCCCGCTTCACGCCGTGCACGAAGGCGGCGAGCTCCTCCGCGTCGTTGCGCGGCGAGGGCACGCCGGCGTCGGCCAGCCGCTGGGTGGCCTGGGCCACTTCCGCGAGCAGCAGGTTCACGCTGGTCCTCCGGGACTGAGCTGGTGTCGTTTGCTGTTATGCGTTGGCGAGCTTGGCTGCCGAGTCCGCGTCGACGCAGGCCTGGATGACGGCGTCGAGCTCACCGTCGAGGACCTGGTCCAAGTTGTACGCCTTGAAGCCGACGCGGTGGTCCGAGATGCGATTCTCCGGGAAGTTGTACGTACGGATCTTCTCGGAGCGGTCGACCGTGCGGACCTGGCTGCGGCGGACGTCGGAGGCTTCCCGCTCCGCTTCCTCCTGCGCCGCCGCGAGGAGCCTGGAGCGCAGGATACGCATCGCCTGCTCCTTGTTCTGCAGCTGGCTCTTCTCGTTCTGGCAGGAAGCGACGACTCCGGTGGGAATGTGCGTGATGCGCACCGCGGAGTCGGTCGTGTTGACGGACTGGCCGCCGGGGCCGGAGGAGCGGTAGACGTCGATACGGAGATCGTTCGCGAGGATCTCGACCTCGACCTCCTCGGCCTCGGGCGTGACCAGTACACCGGCGGCGGAGGTGTGGATACGGCCCTGCGACTCGGTCGAGGGCACGCGCTGCACGCGGTGCACGCCGCCCTCGTACTTCAGCCGGGCCCAGACGCCCTGGCCGGGCTCCGTGGCACCCTGGCCGCCCTTGGTCTTCACGGCGACCTGGACGTCCTTGTAGCCGCCGAGCTCGGACTCGGTGGCGTCGATGAGCTCGGTCTTCCAGCCGACGCGCTCGGCGTAGCGCAGGTACATGCGCAGCAGGTCACCGGCGAACAGGGCGGACTCGTCGCCGCCGGCGCCCGCCTTGATCTCCAGGATGACGTCCTTGTCGTCGCTGGGGTCGCGCGGGACCAGCAGCAGGCGGAGCTTCTCGGTGAGCTCCTCCTTCTGCTTCTCCAGGTCCTTGACCTCGGCGGCGAAGTCGGGGTCGGCGGCGGCGAACTCCTTCGCCGTGCCGATGTCGTCCCCGGTCTGCTTCCAGGAGCGGTACGTCGCGACGATCGGGGTCAGCTCGGCGTAGCGCTTGTTGAGCTTGCGCGCGTTGGCCTGGTCGGCGTGGACCGACGGGTCAGCGAGCTTCTTCTCCAGATCGGCGTGCTCGCCGATCAGTTCCTCGACCGCCTCGAACATCTCCGGCTCCAATGGACTGTCCCCAGCTCCATGACGGGCTCGGGGACGTAGGTACGGCGTGGGGTTCCCCTGCTCGAACGGGTCGAGAAGCCTGGGGAGGGGGCTGGACCGCAAAGCGCCGGTCCCGGCGTCCCCGTGCGGGGACTCCGAAGACCGGCGCTGTGGGCTCGCTACTTGTTGGCAGCGGCAGCCTTGCCGAAGCGGGCCTCGAAGCGGGCCACACGGCCACCGGTGTCGAGGATCTTCTGCTTGCCCGTGTAGAACGGGTGGCACTCGGAGCAGACCTCGGCGCGGACGGTGCCGCTGGAGATCGTGCTGCGGGTGGTGAACGACGCGCCACAGGTACAGCTGACCTGCGTCTCGACGTACTCGGGGTGGATGTCGCGCTTCAAGGTGTCTCCTAGTTTCGGGAGGGCACCGGGTCGCCGCCGCTGGATGCGGATGCGTGAACCGGGGCCGACGTACCAGTCTGCCAGCACTGGCCGTATCCCCCAAAACGGGGGGACGCGACGATCTATTCCCCTGGGGTACGCGCGCACCGTTCCCCTGGGGTACGCGCGCAGGTCAGCCGGGGCCGACGACGCCCTTCGCCTGGCCGGTGGCGGTTCCCTCGGTGGCCGCCCTCGGGATCGGCCGGTCGGCCTTCAGCGCCTTCCAGACCAGTTCGGCCCTGGCCTTGTCGACGAGGACGCGGTTGGCGTCGGCGCGGTCGTACTGGACCGGCATCGTGACCATGTTCATGTGGGACGAGCCGATGCCCTTGAGGCCGCCGACGAAGGAGCCGAGGCGGTTGACACTGCCGATGTCGGAGTCGGTGGTCACCGTCTTGGTCGCAGTGTCGGCGAGGTCGAACAACTTTTTCGGGTTGGACAGGAGCCCGATGTGCTTGACCTGGTCGACCAGCGCCTTCATGAACGCCTGCTGGAGCTGGATGCGGCCGAGGTCGGAGCCGTCGCCGACGCCGTGCCGGGTGCGTACCAGGCCGAGCGCCTGCCGGCCGTCGAGGTCGTGCGATCCGGCCGCCAGGTACAGATGGCTCTCGTGGTCCGAGATGGCCTTGGTCGTGGTGACCGTGACGCCGCCGAGGTCGTCGACCAGCTTCTGGAAGCCGCTGAAGTCGACTTCGATGTAGTGGTCCATGCGGATGCCGGTCATGGACTCGACGGTCTTCACCGCGCAGGCGGCGCCGCCGGTGGAGTAGGCGGAGTTGAACATCGCGGCGGAGGCCGCGCCGTGGACGGTGCCCCGGGCGTCGGTGCAGGCGGGCCGCTCGACGAGGGTGTCGCGGGGGATGGAGACCACGCTCGCCTTCTTGTGGCCCTTGTACACGTGGACGATCATCGCGGTGTCGGAACGGGCGCTGCCGTCGTCGGTGCCGCCGCCCAGCTTCTTGTTGGTGCCGGAGCGGGTGTCGGAGCCGAGGACCAGGATGTTCTCGGAACCGTTGTCGGCCTTCGCGGGCCGGTGACTGCCGAGCGCCTGGTTGATGTCGACGCTCTTGAGATTGCCGTTGAGCTTGAGATACAGGTAGCCCGCTCCGGTGCCGCCGAGCACCACGATCCCCGCCGCGGTCCAGGCCGTGATGATCAGGGCCTTGCTCCGCGGGCCGCGGGTCCTGCGGCGGCGGCCCCTGGCTCCGCGTCGGGTGCTGTTGCCGGGGTCCCCCGGTATTCCGGGCTCCGGCGTGCTCTCGGCAGACATGCGCTCCTCAGTTCCTCCGCGGTCGGTTACCCCCTGCTTTCAGGGCCAGGCCCATCTGGTCGTGACGAGGCGTACCGCTCCATGGTCACTCCGTACGGTCAGACGGGGAAACCCGGGAAAGGGTTGCACGACGCAGTGTGCCCACCGCGTGACGCGGTGGGCACACTGCGTGCTCGGCGGGGGCGGGGAAAACCCGCTCACCTGCGAGGTCAGCCGAAGATGTCGAACTGCTTGAAATCGGTACCCACCGAGATCCTTGTGGCGAAGATCTCGCTGGTGGCCTTTCCGGTACCCGGGTACAGGTACAGCGTGCCGCCGGGGGTGCGGGCCAGGAAGTCCGCCTTGCCGTCGCCGGTCACGTCACCGACGGCGTCGAAGGCGTTGTAGTCGGGCCAGGTGCGCACCTTGACGCGGGTGGAGAAGGCGCCGGCGCCGGTCTTGCCGGTGCCCTTGTACAGGTACATGTACGAGCCGGTGCTGCTGCGCGCGATCAGGTCGGCCTTGCCGTCGCCGGTGAAGTCGCCATGTCCGCGAACGGAGTTGTACTGGTTCCAGCCCATGCCGACGTAGACACGCTTCGGGAAGGTGCCGGTGCCCGTGCCCGGGTACTCCCACATCTTGCCGCCGGAGTCGACGGAGAGGATGTCGGGCAGGCCGTCGCCGGTGAGGTCGCCGGGGGCGACGATCCGGGTGCGGGTCTTCCAGTCGCTGAAGATCTTGTCGTTGACCCACTCGCGCGTCGACCACATCCAGTGGAGCCAGTAGACATCGCCGGTGGCGGTCTGGCGGATCACGTAGTCCTGGTAGCCGTCCCGGTTCAGGTCGGACTGCAGGACGAGGTTGAGGTCCTTGAACTGGGAACTGCCGAGGTTCAGCCGCGCGGAGAACGAGGTGCCCTTGGAGTCCGCCTCGTAGCCGGTGCCGTCGGAGGCGCGGCGCAGGAACAGGTCGGCCTTGTGGTCGCCGCTCAGGTTGGTGTCCTCGACACGCGGGTAGGCGGCACCGACATAGGTGCTGACCTTCGAGAAGACGCTGTACGCACCCTTCGCGACGCAGTTCTCGACGCCCCAGGAGACGACGCCCACGATGCGGCTCACGCCGGCCGCGTCGGTCACGACCAGCGGACCGCCGGAGTCGCCGTTGCAGGCCGAGACGGTTCCGGTGTCGCTGCCGGTCGCCGGCTTGCCCGCGCAGACCATGTGGCCCTTGATGAACCAGCTGCCGTAGGCGTTGGCACACGTGGTGTCCGAGTTGATCGGCAGCACGGCGGTCTTCAGCGCCTGGGAGATGTTCTGCGAGGCGGAGCTGGTGCGGCCCCAGCCGTAGAGCGTCGCGCTGGTGCCCGACTTGTACGAGGTGGTGTCACCGGACGACGTCATGCCGATCGGCTTGTCGGTGACGGGTTTCGCCAGCGTGATGACCGCGATGTCGTTGTCGACTTTGTCCGGGTTGTACGACGGGTGGGTCCACTGCCGCAAGGGGGCGCTCAGGTTGCCACCGTGCAGGTCGAGGTTGTCATCGGCGTCGCTGCTCAGCAGCTGGGAGGTGCCGGTCAGGACGACGCCGTGCGCCTGCCAGTCGTAGGGCTTGCCGTTCTCGTCCACGGTGCAGTGCGCGGCGGTGAGGATCTTCGTCGGCGACACGACGGAGCCACCGCAGAAGAAGCCGAGGTCGTCGGCCGTGCTGGCGGTGCCCCTGGTGTCGGAGTACCAGAGCTGGGCCATCCACGGGGCCGTGCCGATGGTCGTCGTCTTGCCACCGATGATCTTCGGGTCGACGTGCACCGGGGTCGTCGCGGCACTCAGGGACGTCCTCCGGGTCGCCCGGCCCGCGATGTCGTCACCGGCGAGGGCGCCCGCGGCACGCTCCTCCAGCACGGCCTGGGACGGCGTGGGGTTGGTGGGCCGCACGCTGGGCGTGGGCAGCGCCGAGCTGGGCGCGGCGCTCGCCGACGACATCAGGAGCGCTCCGGCGACCGCGGCGGCGAGGCCGGCTGCGGCGACCGGGACGGCGATCCGTATGCGGCGTCTGTGCCGACCGCCCCCAGACATGGACGTGTCCACTCAAGTCCCCCCTCAGAGATAAGAGTTCAGATCTGTTTCAGCAAAAGGTTTCAGCAAAAGATCGAGGGCGTGATCGTACACGCGCCCCGAACAGCACAAAGGGCCGCCCCCGTCACCTGCGTGACGGGGGCGGCCCTGGTGGTTCCTGTCCTGCGGACCTCGGTCTTCGCGGACCTCGGTCGCGGAGACCTCAGTCGTTGTTGTTGCCCGGCGACGGCGTGGTCTTCTGGATCTGGAGCAGGAACTCGGCGTTCGACTTCGTCTGCTTCATCTTGTCGAGCAGCAGCTCGATCGCCTGCTGCTGGTCGAGCGCGTGGAGCACGCGACGCAGCTTCCAGGTGATGGCGAGCTCGTCGCTGCCGAGCAGGAGCTCTTCCTTACGGGTACCGGACGCGTCGACGTCCACCGCCGGGAAGACACGCTTGTCGGCGAGCTTCCGGTCGAGCTTGAGCTCGGCGTTGCCGGTGCCCTTGAACTCCTCGAAGATGACCTCGTCCATGCGCGAGCCGGTGTCGACGAGCGCGGTGGCCAGGATGGTCAGCGAGCCGCCGTCCTCGATGTTGCGCGCGGCACCGAAGAAGCGCTTCGGCGGGTACAGCGCGGTCGAGTCGACACCACCGGACAGGATGCGGCCGGAGGCCGGGGCGGCGAGGTTGTACGCACGGCCCAGACGCGTGATCGAGTCGAGCAGCACGACGACGTCGTGGCCCAGCTCCACCAGCCGCTTGGCACGCTCGATGGCGAGCTCGGCGACCGTGGTGTGGTCCTCGGCCGGACGGTCGAAGGTCGAGGAGATGACCTCGCCCTTGACCGACCGCTGCATGTCGGTGACCTCTTCCGGACGCTCGTCGACCAGGACGACCATCAGGTGGCACTCGGGGTTGTTGTGCGTGATCGCGTTGGCGATCGCCTGCATGATCATGGTCTTGCCGGTCTTCGGCGGAGCCACGATCAGACCGCGCTGGCCCTTGCCGATCGGCGCGACGAGGTCGATGATCCGGGTCGTCAGCACACCCGGGTCGGTCTCCAGGCGGAGCCGGTCCTGCGGGTACAGCGGCGTCAGCTTGTTGAACTCCGGCCGTCCGCGCCCGGAGTCGGGTGCCATGCCGTTGGTCGAGTCCAGGCGCACGAGCGCGTTGAACTTCTCGCGGCGCTCGCCGTCCTTGGGCTGGCGGACCGCGCCGGTGACGTGGTCACCCTTGCGCAGACCGTTCTTGCGGACCTGGGCGAGGGAGACGTACACGTCGTTGGGACCCGGCAGGTAGCCCGACGTACGGATGAACGCGTAGTTGTCGAGGATGTCGAGGATGCCCGCGACGGGGATCAGCACGTCGTCGTCGGCGACCTGCGGCTCGGCGATCTCGTCGCGTCCACGACGGCCACGGCGGTCGCGGTAACGGCCGCGCCGGCCGCGGCGGCCGCCCTCGAAGTCGTCGTCGTCCTGCGGGCCGTTGTCGCGCGGGCCGTTGTCACGGGGACCGGTGTCACGGGGGCCGCTGTCACGCTGCTGCTGGCGGTCCTGACGGCCGCCGCCCTGCTGCTGACGGTCCGGACGGTCCTGGCGCTCCTGACGGTCCGGGCGCTGCTGTCCGGCACCCTGGCCGCCCTGCTGCTCGTCGCCCTTGACCGGGCGGCGGTCGCGGTCACGGCCGCCCCGGTCGCGGTCACGGCGGTCACGGCGCTCACGACGTCCGTCGGCGCCCTCGGCGTCGCCCTGCGTCTCGGCCTTCGGCTCGTTCTTCGCCTCGGCGACGACCGTCTCGGGGCTGCCCGCCTCGGCGGTGGCACGGCGACGGCGGCGCTCGGCGGGGGCGTCGTCGCTGAGCGGCTGGCCGGGGATCTCGATCTGCTGCTGGGCCACGGCCTTGTCGGCGGCGACCTTCTCGGCCTTGTCCTCGGCCGGTGCCGCGGCCTCGTCACCCGTACGGGACTTCGAGGTGGTCCGGCGCTTCGGCTTGGTCTCGGCGGCGGCGTCGGACGCCGTCTTGGCCGGGGCACTCCCTCCGGCCTGCGCCTCCTTGATGACCTCGATCAGCTGGCTCTTGCGCATACGCGCTGTGCCCCTGATTCCGAGGCCGGATGCGACCTGCTGCAGCTCGGCCAGCACCATGCCTTCGAGGCCGGTACCGCGGCGTCGCCTGGAGCCGGCACCGGTGGCAGGCGCGGAGGCGTCCGTGGCGGGCGCGGCAGCGGTCTCCTCGACACGTGCGCCCATCAGATCGGTGGTGTCGCTCACGAAGGGTCCTTCCCTGGAGCGGACGTCGGCCTGTCTGGCTCGGCGACCGGTTGTGCTGTCCGGCATTGGTCCTTGCTGTGTGGACCGTGCCGGGGCGGTGGTCCGCCAAAGCGGCGGAAGACATTGCTGATGATGACGATTCCGGAGCCGTGGCACTGAGGTTCGGTGTCATCGGCTCGGTCACGCCGGTTCCGGAGCGTGCTCAGCACTGCTCAGCGCATAGCACCCAATGCAAGGCACGTAGCAGTTTGGGAGGCTCCCGGAAGAATGGGTGTCCCGGACGGGGACGCGAAGCACCTCGCCATGGTGGGGTCGGGTGCAGACTTGAGGTTAACACTACCGGATCCAACAAACATTCCCCCTCTCCAAATCCGGCGACCGTGCGTCGTCAATTGACCCCGACAGGTGCGAGCGGCAACACGCACGCCCCCTGGGCGTCGAGGTCCAGACGGTTGGCGGCCCAGCCCTGACCTGCGAGATCGGCCACCTTGTCGGCCGTCGCGCGGTCCGCCAGCGCGAGGACCGTGGGTCCCGCGCCGGAGATCACCGCCGGGACGCCGTCGGCGCGCAGGCGCTCCACGAGCGCGGTGCTCTCGGGCATCGCCGGGGCGCGGTAATCCTGGTGCAGCCGGTCCTCGGTCGCGGGCAGCAGCAGCTCGGGGCGCCGGGTCAGTGCCTCGACGAGCAGTGCGGCGCGACCCGCGTTGGCGGCGGCGTCGACATGCGGAACGGTACGCGGCAGCAGACCGCGCGCGGTCTCGGTGAGCACGGGCTTTCCGGGCACGAAGACCACCGGAACGACTGAATCGGCGGGCTCCATCCTGATCGCCCGCGCGGCGCCGGACTCCATCCAGGAGAGCGTGAACCCGCCGAGCAGACAGGCCGCGACGTTGTCGGGGTGTCCCTCGATCTCGGTCGCGAGCTCAAGGAGCGCGGCGTCGTCGAGCCTGCTTTCCCCGCCTATCGTCACCGCGCGGGCGGCGACGATGCCGGCGCAGATGGCGGCCGACGAGGAGCCGAGACCCCGGCCGTGCGGGATCCGGTTGGCGCAGACGATCTCAAGGCCGCGCGGCTGTCCGCCCAGCAGGTCGAAGGCGGTGCGCAGGGAACGTACGAGGAGATGGTTCTCGTCGCGCGGCAGCGTCTCGCTGCCCTCACCCGCGATGTCGATGTGCAGCCCGGAGTCGGCCACCCGGACGACCACGTCGTCGTACAGCCCCAGTGACAGCCCGAAGGCGTCGAAACCCGGGCCGAGGTTGGCGCTGGTGGCGGGGACGCGCACCCGGACGGCGGCGGCGCGGAACGCTGGACCGGCCATCGCTCGATGACTCTCCTTGAGCTGCGTGATCTACGAGATTTTCGAAGAACTGCGAAATGAACTGCGGAATGCACTGTGGGAGAACTGCAACGGACGGGCACCAGGACCCGGAGTCCGCGAAGACCGCGCGGCACCGCGGCATATGCGGCGGGCGGGTTCGGTACAGCCTATCGAAGGAAGGTTCAGTGGCGACATAGGGCGCACAGGAGGCGCACGATGCGTGTCGTAAGCCCCTCGTGCACCCCCCGTCGGGTCGTTGTGGGGATGACCCCCTCAAGCGGACGGTTTCCGGCGGCTTTCTGACGGTTTCCCGCCCGCCCATGACGCGTTCCGTCCTGTTCGACGGGTTGCGCCGGGTCGGGCGGGGCCGACCGACCCCGCCTGGCGGATTCACGCCTGGCGGGTTTACGCCATACAGGGTCCGGATCCACGTCGGACCGGACCCTGTTCTACGTCGGACCGGACCCGGTTCCACGTCGGACCGGACCTGGATGTGCGCCAGATCGGTCCCGGCCTCACACCGAACCAGGATTGGATTCACGCCAATCCAGGCTTGGATTCAGGCCGGACCAGGCTTGGATTCAGGCCGGACCAGGCTTGGATTCAGGCCGGACCGGGCCTGGGCCGACGCCGGACCAGGTCTCGGCCTACGCCAGACCGAGCCGCTCCGCCGCAGTCGCCGCGTCCACCGGGACCGTGACCGGCTGCGGGGCGCCCGCGACGGCCCAGTCGGGGTCCTTGAGACCGTTCCCGGTGACCGTGCAGACGATGCGCTGCCCCGGGTCGACCTTGCCCTGCTCGGCGGCCTTCAGCAGACCGGCGACGGACGCGGCGGACGCGGGCTCGACGAAGACGCCCTCCTGGGCGGCCAACAGCCGGTAGGCGCGCAGGATCTCACGGTCCGTCACCTCGTCGATGAGGCCGCCCGACTCGTCCCGCGCGGCCAGCGCGAACTTCCACGAGGCCGGGTTGCCGATACGGATCGCGGTGGCGATGGTCGACGGGTCCTTGACGATCTCGCCGCGCACGATCGGCGCGGAACCGGACGCCTGGAACCCCCACATGCGCGGGGTCTGCCGGGCGATGCCGTCGGCGGCGTACTCCGTGTACCCCTTCCAGTACGCGGTGATGTTGCCCGCGTTGCCCACCGGAAGGACATGGATGTCGGGGGCGTCGCCCAGCATGTCCACGATCTCGAACGCGGCGGTCTTCTGGCCCTCGATACGCACCGGGTTCACCGAATTGACCAGCGCCACCGGGTAGTTGTCGGACAGCGAGCGCGCCAGCGTCAGACAGTCGTCGAAGTTGCCGTCGACCTGGAGGATCTTGGCGCCGTGGATGAGGGCCTGCCCCATCTTGCCGAGCGCGATCTTGCCCTGCGGCACGAGGACGGCGCAGACCATCCCGGCGCGTACGGCGTAGGCGGCTGCACTCGCCGACGTGTTGCCGGTGGAGGCGCAGATGACGGCCTTCGCGCCCTCCTCCTTCGCCCGCGTGATGGCCATGGTCATACCGCGGTCCTTGAAGGAACCGGTCGGGTTGGCGCCCTCCACCTTGAGGTGGACCTCGCAGCCCGTGCGCTCGGAGAGCACCTGCGCGGGTACGAGCGGCGTGCCGCCCTCGCGGAGCGACACGACCGGCGTGCTGGCGGACACCGGAAGCCGGTCCCGGTACTCCTCGATGATTCCGCGCCACTGGTGGGTCATTGCTGGTTACTCTCCTTCAACCCGCATGATGCTGGCGACACCCCGCACGGTGTCGAGGCTGCGCAACGCCTCGACGGTCCCGGCGAGGGACGCGTCGGACGCACGATGGGTGACGACGACGAGGGAGGCCTCGCCGTCCTTGCCCGACTGACGCACGGTGTCGATGGACACTCCGTGCTCGGCGAAGACGGTGGCGACCTGCGCGAGGACACCAGGTTTGTCGGCCACGTCGAGGCTGATGTGGTAGCGCGTGACGACCTCGCCCATGGGTGAGACGGGCAGCTGGGTGTACGCGGAGTCGCCGGGGCCGGTGGCACCGCCGAGCTTGTTGCGGCAGACGGCCACCAGGTCGCCGAGGACGGCGGAGGCGGTCGGCGCGCCGCCGGCGCCCGGCCCGTAGAACATCAGCTGACCGGCGGCGTCCGACTCGACGAACACGGCGTTGTACGCGCCGCGCACGGAAGCGAGCGGGTGGGTCAGCGGAATCATCGCCGGATGGACGCGCGCCGTCACCGAGCCCCCGTCGGCGGCCCGCTCACAGATGGCGAGCAGCTTGATGGTGCAGCCCATCCCCCGCGCCGAGGCGAAGTCGGAGGCGGTGACCTCGGTCATGCCCTCGCGGTAGACGTCGTCGAGGCGCACGCGCGTGTGGAAGGCGATCCCGGCGAGGATGGCGGCCTTGGCGGCCGCGTCGAACGCCTCGACGTCGGCGGTGGGGTCGGCCTCGGCGTACCCGAGCGCCGTGGCCTCGTCGAGGGCCTCCTGGTAGCCCGCGCCCGTGGAGTCCATCTTGTCGAGGATGAAGTTGGTGGTCCCGTTGACGATCCCCATCACCCGGTTGATCTTGTCGCCGGCGAGGGACTCGCGCAGCGGCCGGATCAGCGGGATGGCGCCGGCGACGGCGGCCTCGTAATAGAGGTCCCTGCCGTGCTCCTCGGCCGCCGCGTGCAGGGCGGCACCGTCCTGGGCGAGCAGCGCCTTGTTCGCGGAGACGACGGAGGCGCCGTGCTCGAACGCGGTGGTGATCAGCGTACGGGCGGGCTCGATGCCGCCGATGACCTCGACGACGACGTCGATGTCCCCGCGTTTGACGAGGGCGGTGGCGTCGGTGGTGACCAGGGCCGGGTCGATGCCCTCGCGCACCCGGGAGGGCCGGCGGACGGCCACGCCCGCGAGCTCGACGGGCGCGCCGATCCTGGCCGCGAGATCGTCGGCGTGCGTCGTCATGATGCGCGCCACCTCTGAGCCGACAACCCCGCAGCCCAGCAGCGCCACCTTCAGCGGACGCGTACGCATCATCCGACCTCGTTTCCTCATACCGTCTTCGGTTGGACCAGTCTCACTCACCGGACGGGAGTTTCTACCCTTCGTCCGGATCGTGAGACGTCCATTTCATTTTTCTGCCACGTGACGACAGGAGATCTTCCGCCCGTCCACACCTGTACATCCGATCACCTGAAGTCACCCCCTGTCACCTGACGTCACCCGACATCGAGACGCAGGAGGTCCTCCTCCGTCTCGCGGCGGACGATCACTCGTGCCGCGCCGTCCTTCACCGCGACGACCGGCGGGCGCAGCGCGTGGTTGTAGTTGCTGGCCATGGACCGGCAGTACGCGCCGGTGGCCGGAACCGCGATCAGGTCTCCCGGCGCCAGATCGGCCGGCAGGAACGCGTCCTTGACCACGATGTCCCCGCTCTCGCAGTGCTTGCCGACGACGCGCACGAGCATCGGCTCGGCGTCGGAGGTGCGCGAGACGAGGGCGACGCTGTACTCGGCGTCGTACAGCGCGGTCCGGATGTTGTCCGACATGCCGCCGTCCACCGAGACGTACGTCCGCAGCCCGTCGAGCGGCTTGATGGTGCCGACCTCGTACAGCGTGAAGGCGGTCGGCCCGACGATGGCCCGCCCGGGCTCGACGGAGATCCGCGGCGTGCGCAGCCTGGCGGCCTCGCACTCCCTCGTGACGATCTCGCCCAGCGCCTTGGCGATCTCGTGCGGCTCGCGGGGGTCGTCGTCGCTGGTGTACGCGATGCCGAGCCCCCCGCCGAGGTCGATCTCGGGAAGCTCGACGCCGTGCTCGTCCCTGACGGCGGCCAGCAGCGCGACCACGCGCCGGGCGGCGACCTCGAAGCCGGCCATGTCGAAGATCTGGGACCCGATGTGCGAGTGGATCCCGACGAGTTCGAGCGCGTCGAGCGCGAGCGCCCGCCGTACGGCCTCGGCGGCCTGGCCGTCGGCGAGCGCGATGCCGAACTTCTGGTCCTCGTGCGCCGTCGCGATGAACTCGTGCGTGTGCGCTTCGACGCCCACCGTCACCCGGATCTGCACCCGCTGCCGCTTGCCCAGGGACTGCGCGATGTGGGCGACCCGCACGATCTCCTGGAAGGAGTCGAGCACGATCCGCCCGACCCCGGCCTCGACGGCCGTACGGATCTCGTCCCCGGACTTGTTGTTGCCGTGGAAGGCGATGCGGTCCGCGGGCATCCCGGCGGAGAGGGCGGTCGCCAGCTCACCCCCGGAACACACGTCCAGGTTGAGCCCCTCCTCGTACAGCCAGCGCACGACGGCGCGCGACAGGAAGGCCTTGCCCGCGTAGAAGACATCGGCGTCGTGCCCGAACGCGGTGCGCCAGGCGCGCGCCCGCTCCCGGAAGTCGGCCTCGTCGAGGAAGTACGCGGGCGTGCCGAACTCCTCGGCCAGCGCGGTGACTTCGAGCCCGCCGACGCGCACGACACCGTCGTCCGTACGGCTGACGGTGTGCGACCACACCTTCGGGTCGAGGGCGTTGAGGTCGGCCGGCGGGGCGCTGTAGTGGCCCTCGGTGAAGACATCGGCGTGGCGGGGCCCGGCGGGGTGTGCGGAACGACTCATGTCTGTAGAGCTTTCTGCTGTGTCTTCTACTGGGTCATCTGCTGGTCAGAGGTATTCGGGTGCGCTGATGCCGAGCAGGGACAGGCCGCCGGCCAGCACCGTCCCGGCGGCTTCGGCGAGCGCGAGCCGGGCGCGGTGGGCGGCCGAGGGTTTCTCGTCGCCGAGCGGCAGCACGACGTGCTGGAAACCGAGAAGGGCGTCGGCGGTCACCACGAGATGCCGCGCCAGCCGATCGGGCGCCCGGTGCCGCGCGGCGACGTACAGGGCGTGCGGATAGTCGGCCAGGGCGGCCAGGAGATCGGCTTCGTCCTGAGGAGCCTGACGGTTCTGAGCGGCCTGACGGTTCTCAGGAGCCTGACGGGTCTGATGGGTCTCAGTGGCCTGATGGGGAGGTGCGGGGGCGTCCGTACGACCGGTAGGGGTGAGTCCGCCGGTGTCACGGAGGGCGGGCGAGTCCTCCGCCGAAGGGGTGGGCGTGGGCGAGGAGCCACCTTCGTGGGGGACGGCGTCGGTGAGGACGCCGGAACCGTTCGCAGGGCGTACGCCTCGGGGGGCGACTGGGCAGCCGAATGCGGCGGCGTTACGGCACAGGGCCCGGGTGCGGGCGTGGGCGTAACGGACGCGGAAGAGAGGGTTGCTCTCACGCTGAACCAGGTGGTCGGCGCTGATCCGGGGCCGGTCGTGGGACGCGGGGTGAAGCAGTGCCCAGCGGGAGGCGTCGGGCCCGAGGGCGGCGGGATCCTCGGACCCCGGCACGGGCACAGGCCGCAGGTTCACGGGCTCCGCGTGGCGGACGTCGGCGCGTCCGCCCTGGGTGGCGACGATCCGTACGAGGGTGTCGGCGACGATTTCGGCCCGGGTGTCGTGGGGCACGCGCAGCTCGACGACCTGCCCGGCGAGGGAGTCGCCGTACCCGTACCGTGCCCCCCGCTCCAGAACCTCCTCCACCAGCGCGGCGAACGCTCCGCCCCCGAGGGTGATGTTGAGGAATCCCGGCCCGGTGACGGTCACATCGGCGACACCGGCGGCGTCCGCGATGTGCGGCCGCAGGATCTCGGCGACCTCCCGCGCCGGCCGCCCGGCCGGACCGGCCAGCCGCAACGCGATGTTCGTCGCGTAGTCACCGCACCCGCCCGGCCCCGGCGGGGTGACCACCACACTCGCGGGCACGGAGACGCTCAGTTCCCCCACGGCGACAGCACGACGCACCGCGCGCAGCACGGTACGGGAGAGCTCGACGGGAGTCACGGGACAAGCCTAGGGGAGGAGGGGGGTGGGAAGGCGAGTCCGTTTAGGCGATGGTCCGGGATGTGGACGGGGGATCGGTGGCGTGCTGGGCGCGCTGGAGGGGGAGGCTGGGGGACTGGGGGGGCTCCGACCGGCCGCCCCTGCCACCTACCCACCCACCACCCGCCCATCAGGCCAGGGCGGACGCCGCGACGTACAACGACCGGCACGCCGGCACGTCGGCACACCGGATACGGCTCAGTGGCCGGTGCGCCCCGCCCGCTCCGTCTCGTCGACGACTCCGCCCGGGGCGACACCGCCGTCCAGATCACGCCGCTCCATCAACTGCCGGACAAGGCGGACGAGTTCGGATGGCTCGAAGGGCTTGGCGAGAAAGGCGTCGACTCCGACGTCGAGCCCGCTCTCGACCTCGTACCGCGTACAGGCGCTGACAATGGCGAGGGGCAGGTTCCGGGTCCGGGGATCGGCGCGCAGCCGAGCAGCGGTGCGCAGGCCGTCGAGCCGAGGCATCACGACGTCGAGGGTGACGACATCGGGCCGAACCTGGTGGACGACGTCCAGACACTCGGCACCGTCAGCCGCGGTCACGACCTCGAGACCCTCCAGCTCGAGGTTGACCCTGATCAGCTGCCGGATGACCTTGTTGTCGTCCACAACAAGCACCCGACCGGACACGCCTGGCACAACTCGAGAGTAGGTCCGCGCCCACCGCCGCGTCCGGGTTTTCCCCACTTCCACCCCGTGCGGACCACTCCACCCACCCCGCGCGAACCACTCCACCCACCACCGCGGGCGAACCACTCCACCCACCACGGGCGCACCCCACCCACCCGGCACTCCCCTACTCCTCCCCTACTCCTTCTCCACTCCTCCCGCACTCCCCGCAACACCACCCACCCCCGACCAAAACACGTGGCGATCACCCCTGAATGAGCTGGTAGGGTTCTACCCGTCGCCGCACAACGCGCCCGACACGCCCCCGTAGCTCAGGGGATAGAGCAACGGCCTCCGGAGCCGTGTGCGCAGGTTCGAATCCTGCCGGGGGCACCCCTTATGAGGTGCCCAAAGACCCCGTCACCAGCGGAAACGCTGAGGCCGGGGTCTTCGCGTATCTACGGTCATGCGCAGGCGTATGCAGCGCCGAGCGGCCCTAGGACGCGGGCTATGGACTATTCGTGGACAGGATCTTGGAGCGTCTGCCCAGGTCAGTCCCCGCATGGCAGGAACCGTTACCCGGCGTCCGGCCATTCGTCGCGGCGTTCTCATCTCGCAGTACCGTCAGCCGCAGCCAAAGGTCCGAGACGTCTGAAGCGTCGAGCAGACACAGACCAGGCCAGCCCGAGCAACGGACTACCCGACACAGCCCGCGCACTGATCTTCGGGCACCACTGCCCGATGCACCCACCGGCATCGTCGTTCAGTGCGGTCCCAACCGGGCCTCTCGCTGCCTCACCCTTCCTCCCGCGCTGTCTTCCGAGGTGGCGGCCGAGACGTTGGAGAGCAAGCTCGCCTTGACCACAAGGCAGGAATCGGATGCGAGTATCCCGCGCGAGACGACGTGCCCACGCCAACCACGCTCGACCAGCAAGATCGAGGCGAGCGCAGCCTGATGCGGCACCAACTGCCGTGCCAGGGTGGTTGACCGATCTGTGAACAACTCACCCGGGAAACCGTCCGTGTCGCACAATGAAGTGTCGGTGACTGGAAGTCAGGGGGCGCGGTGGCACTGGTACACGTTCACGGGATCGGGAACCGGAAGGCCGACGCCGTGGAGCGCTCCGCCGCACTGCGCGACGAACTGTTGCGCAGTCACCTTCTCCCCGCGACCGGGCACTCCCCCGGCGCTCTACTGTTCAGCCCCTGGTGGGGCGAGCTCGTTGCAGAACCGGCCTGGAGATGGGCGTCGCTGGCCCCGGACGATGTGGAGTCGCTGGGCGGTGAAGGCGAGGAGCCGCTGGAGGAGGCAGTTACTCAGGCTCTGGCAGACGCCGGCGTCAGGCCGGGACAGCGGGACGCCGAGCAGGTCCTGACGGCGACCGCCCGCGTCTCGTTGCAGCGGGCGATCGATCTGCTCGCGCTGGCGGGCAGCGACGATGAGGAGGAGGAATCCGAGCCGGGCGCCCTTGCGGAGTTGGTGGCCTTCTGCGCGCGGGCCACCGCGTACTGGTCAGAGAAGACCAGCGAAGGCACTCGGGGCGATGGCGCGGATTTCTTCGCCTGGCTCAGGGGGGTCAAGGAGGACGACGAATTCCTCGATCGCCTCCACGACAGGGTCACCGACTGGGAGCGCATTACCAACCGTGGCCCGGTCGAGTCGGGCACTCGGCCCTGGGAGAGCTTCGGCGATGTAAGCGCCCTGCCCGCCCGTGCCGTCCGCGCGGTGCCCCGGCTGCGCTCCCTCGAAGTCTCCGTCCGCACGCGCCTCATGGCCGCCGGCGTCCGTCGCTGGGCCGCTCGCCCGGCGGCCCTACTGATGGGTGACGTCATGGGCTACTTCGCCGAGCGCGGCACCCTGAAGACTCCTGGCCGGATCGTGGAGCGGATCACTGACTCGCTCGACAAGGCAGCGCGGGACGCCGCGCTGCGCCGGGAGCCGCTGGTGGTACTCGCCCACAGTATGGGCGGCAACATCATCCATGACGTGCTGTCCCACTTCCGGCCCGATGTGCGGGTAGATCTACTAGTGACGGTGGGCACCCAGGTCGGTCTCTTCGAGGAGCTCAAGCTCTTCGCGTCCAGCGACCACAAGGTGCCGAACCCGCAATGCCCCAAGGTCCCCGCGCTGCCAAACGTGGGCCGCTGGCTCAACGTCCTAGACCGGTCCGATCCATTGGCGTTCGCGGCCGCGCCGATCTTCGCCGGCGCAGAGGACCTGGTCTTCAGCACCGGCGCCTGGTGGGCGCATGGGGCCTACCTCACGTCCTGCGACTTCCACGCGCGGCTGGCGCGCAGGCTGGGGCAGTCGGCGTGACCACGGTTTGGGAGAGCGGCCTCGCGGGACCTGCCGTACACGCGCTGGTGATCGGTGTCGGCGCGTATGACTGGTTTCTTGGCGGTACACATCATGAGAAGGGCCGCAGGGGCGACTGGCTTTCCAAAGAGTTCACTCAGCTGGCCTCTCCTCCGGTGTCCGCGCGTGCACTGTGCGAAGGACTGCTCGAAGGGTTTCGGGACCTACCTGGCGGACTATCGCTCGGCAGCCTCGAAGCGGTCGTCTCGGCCAAGGAGCAGATGATCCTCAAGGGTGACGACGGCGCCGAGGTGCCCCTCGGGCCAGCCACCTTGGAGGGGGTGGAGGAAGCTTTCCTTTCCTGGTACGACAGGTGTGACAGCGACCCAGACAACGTGGCGTTGTTCTTTTTCTGCGGCCACGGGGTCCAGGTCGGGAGGGGGCCTCAGATTCTCCTCCTGCAGGACACGGGTAAGAACTCACACGGCTACTTCCGCACCGCGCTGGAGCTCGACGCCTTGGTAGAGGGCATGGAGGGGAACAGCGCCCGGACCCAGTGCTTCTTTGTCGACGCCTGCCGCTTCGCTCCAGAACGGCTGTATCGCGAGAAAGAAGTTCGCGCCACGCGACTGCTGGAGCCCCTGGGCCGGCCGATCACCCGCGACAGAGTCGTTCTCCATTCCACCCAGCGGGGCGCTAAGGCGCACGGGTCGCTGGAAGGGGAAGGAGTTACCCACTTCACCGAGGCGGTCTTGCGTGCCCTGCTCACACCCGAGTCAGACTCCGCAGGCGCGGCCTGGACGGTGACCACGGAGACTGTCGGGAAGTTCGTGCGCGAGCTTATGGCCTGGCCGGGTCTGCGGCCGGACGGCATCGCCATGCCGGAGCAGCACTGCGACTTTTCCTCACTGAGCACGAGCAAAGGCGGCGTTCTCTTCTCATTCGAGGAGGCTCCCCCAGTCCCCTTCCACTTCGACACCTCGCCCGGAGAGCCGCTGTCCGAGGCCGAGTGGACGCTCATGGACCGGGAAACCCGAGAGCTGTACGCGTCCCGCCTGCCGATGCCAGAACCCTGGATCGGAGACGGCCCCGTCGGCTGGGCGCGGGTCGAAGTGTCGTTCGCCGACGGTCGCTTCCGGGGTCGCGGCGATGACGTCTGGATGCAGGCGCCCTGCCGCGCACGGAAGGTGGAGGTGCATGAGCTGTGAGCGTGGCTACGGCACGTGTCGACATCGTTGCTCCCACGGTGCCTGGTGCCGTGTCGGGCACGGTAGTCGGCGCAGCCGAGATCCTCGATCGCGGCAACCGTCGGCTAGGGCGCGTCCCGCTGCGCGCCGGAGTGCCTGCTTCGGTGGAAATACCGCTTGAGGAACGGTGCCTGGTGCACGGTTGGTCCCCCTATCTGTCAGTCCAGCCCGTCGTAGTGACCGGCGGCCGCACCCGGCAGGCCGTACTCTCCGCGCGACGCGCGAACGCGAACAACCCGCCTGGTGAGGAATCTCACCGGGCCTCGAATGGCTGGGTACGGCTGTGGGGCCAGGAGTCGGACGGCCGGTGGACCGTGCGGGACCCCTCGGGCATGGCGACAGGCGAGTCCGCGACGAGCGGGGTCTCGACAGTGTCCACTCCGCTGGGCGGCCCTGCCGTCCTGCAGGTCGGCGGCGGCCGACGGCGGCCGGTGTGCACGTTGGTGCCGGAGGGATCCCTATTAACTCTGCAGCCGGCCGAACGTCGGCCTCAGGGACGGGTAGAGATTCGCCCCGTCGCGGACTCGGGTTTCACCCTGCTTGAGGCGCTACGCCTTGGGGAGTGGGGGTGGGCCGACGTCGTAGCGCGGGTCTGGTGGGACGACCCCGGGGTACGAGGCACTCTGCTCTTCGATCTGGCAGTGGCCTACCTCGCATGCCGACGCGGCGACCTGGAGCGGGTTGATCGGTGGCAGCAGGAGACCCGGCACCGCCATGCGACAGGCCCGGCCCGGGTCGACGTCCTGGCCGTCGACGCATGGCTCGCCCGGCGCCACGGTGAGTGGCGGGACCTCGCCGGGATCCTCGACAAACTCGCTGATGTGGGAGGGGCGCCACTGGTGGCTGAGGGGCTAGACCTGCTCGCCTCGGAGCTGGCCCGCCCAGCGCTGGACCCACGGTCACCGGAGCCGGGTGATGCACGCCGCCTTCTAGCCCCTTATTTGCGCGCATCGCTACCGTCGTCGCTCTCCTCCTTCACCGCCGCTCACCCGGAAGAACCCGAGCCCCGGCCTCCTGTGAGAGCGCCGCGACCCGGCGAGTCGCTGCCCTTCCGGGTGGAGAGGAACACAAGCGCCCTACGGATCCAGTGGCGTGCACTGAGTGGCATGCCCGCGCACGAAGGGCGGTACGAACTCGCCGCCGATATGGCGACGCTCCCGCACGAGCCCGGTCTGATGGTCAGCGAACCGGAAGAACTCCGCAGGCGGCTAATCGTCGAAGATGAGGACCCTATGGTGCTCTGGCGGCTGTCCCAAACGCTACTCAACGACGGGATGGCCACCGAAGTATCCATGGTGCCGGGCCGCACCGCGGTCTCGGTGGCGCTGTCGGAACCACGGGTGAGTCGTGTAGCGGCCCTTCTGGCTCGGCTGCTGAGGGATGGCCAGCTGCAGCGCCTGAGACTCCATGTGGGCGGCGAGCGCCGGGACCTAGACGTCACGGACGCTGCCGCGACGGAGCAGATTCTGGTCATGCTGCTGCGGGAGGGCCACCGATCGTCGCCATAAGGGCGGATCTAAGTACTCCCCGGACGGGCGGCACGTCCCACTCAGTCCGCATCGGCGCATGCCTAGCCTGCGGAAGAAAGAGACACCCTAATCGCCATCGGTCGCCCAGGCTTGCACTTACTCAAGTCCCGGCCCAGCCTTACGCAAAACGCGCCGTTCGGATCACCATCCGGACGGCGCGTCACAACCGATCGAACATCGCCTGATGCGGCACCAGCAGCAGGCCTCCGGGGGTGCGGCTGAGACACGCCGAACCCCCGGTGCGGGGACTAACGACCTATCAGCATGATCACTCGTATTCGCGCAACAGCTCCTCGATCTTGCGGTTGGCGATTTCCTGCCGCCCGTCGATGCACTTGGCATACCGGCCGAGCAGGACCTCAACGCTGTTTCCTGCCCGCTCGGCCACCTCGGTCGGGTCCACCCCAGAGTTGAGCCAGGTCGACAAGGCCGAGTGCCGGAGGTCGTATGGCCGAGCAGCGAGCGGCGAGGCAACCACGGCCGGCGAAAGGGCCAGCGCCCGAGCCTCCTGCCAAACGCGATAGTACGTCGACGAGCCGACCACTCCCCCACGCTCGTTCGTGAACAGCCGCCCGTCCTCAGCGGCGCCGAAGGTGTCGAGATGCTGCTTGAGAATGACGACGAGCTGAGGCGGGATCGGAACGAGCCGAACTTCCTCCACAGGACGATTCTTGAGACCCCGGTCGTCGTGAGTCTCGCCCGAGTCCGTCCACTGCTTTCCGACGCTAGGCCGCGTCCGGTTCAAAAGCGCCGTGCCCCAACCGCGCTCGGGCAGCTTCAGATCCGCCTCGGTGAGCGCCACGGCCTCAGCCGGCCGGAAAGCTCCGTAATACATGCAGGCGAACAGACCGACGAGCCGACGACCGCGCGCCCGGCCGTACCCGCCGATATACGACACGGCCGTCAGCAGAGCACGTGCTTGCTCAGGGTTGGCGACCACACGGGGGTCAACCTCACCGGCAACCTTCGGCTTCTTCCACCGAACCCGGGTCACCGGGTTCTCTTTGAACTCCCCGAGGTCCACTGCGTAGTGCAGGGCATTGACCAGCGTTCGGCGCTTACGACGGACGGTTTCCGCGGCCGCCGCGGTCCCGTCGAGCTTCAGCCTCAGCGAGTCCAGGACCGCCCTTGCAATGGCGGCATCATCGAGGTCAGCCAAGGGCCGCGAGGCTTTCGCCACCCAGCTCAGTGTGTTCGCGACGTCGTCGGGCACCTCACGCTCATCAGGTCCGGGAAGGACGAACGCCCAGTTGCGGAGCGCCTTCCTGACCACTTCTTCAGACGGCTGCCCCGGCCGGTCGTCGAGGAGAGCCATGGTCACCGCCGTCAGGGACTCGTTGATCCCGCTGCGCGTGTTGGGAGCCGCATGGGGCCACTTCATGGCGAGGTACCGCAGAGCGAAGGCGTACCAGCTCATCGAGGCCGCTCTTTCAACCATCGATTCAGGCAACCCGGTGGCCGTATCGAACGCCTCACCGCCGTGCGCGGCCTGGAGCAGTTTGGATCGGTAGTGGTCCGCCAGTCCCTTTGTTCGAAACTGTTCCGAGAACACGTTCCCCGCGACGATCCACCGGACGTCGTAGGACGACTTCTTCGTGTTCCGCTTGCGAACGCCCCACACCTTCACATCGAGAGACTTCACGCCGCTGCCTCCAACTGCCTCAGCCACGTGGAGAAGTCACTCCGCCACACCCGGAGCTCCCCATTGGGCAGCTTGAAAGCGGCAGGCCCTTGCCCCAACTCACGCCAGCGGTAGAACGTTCGGCGAGAGACCCCACCCAGCTCATCCAAGACCTGGCGAACGGTCATCAACTCGTCGCGATGCGGGTTCACGTCGGTTCTCCTTCCGTTTCGGGGGCGGGTCGTCTTGCTGCGGCGAGCCAGGATTCGGCGACGGTCAGGCCCGCGCCGGCGAACCGCCAGTGGGACAGGACGAGGACGGTGTCCGGGTCGGGCAGCGGATGGCCTGCCTCGGCGGCGCGTTCGCGGGTGCGTGCTTCGTTGTGGTCGGCGCGTTCCTGGCGGAGGGCGCCGAGGGTGACGGAGTAGGCGCGGGACTTGGTGGAGAAGTGGCCGCGGAAGCCGAGCATGTGAGCCCACTTGCGCAGGCGCAGTTCTTCGAGCTCGGGGAGGCCACCGAGGCGCCAGCAGGTGAGGATCATCTGCCGTGCGTGGTCGGTGACTTCGGCGCCAATGAGGTCGGTGACGGGGTTGCGGATCGGGCGGCCGAGCGTGCCTGTCGCGCTTTCGGCACCCTTGGTCGCGTACTTGGCGATGTAGGCGGCGACGGCACGGCTGCTCAGGTTGGTGGGGCCGGTGAAGTCGGCGGACTGGATGGGGCGGACGTCGAGCTGTTCGCCGAAGCGGAAGGCGTAGGTCCGGCCGTCGAGGACCGGGCCGGGCGTCTCGGCGAGCGCGGTGGCCGAGCGGATGGCGTCGGTGAGGAGTTCGGTGGTGGCCCAGGCCGGCGGGGTGTCCTCGGCTCCGTCCGGTCCGTCGAGACGGATCACGGCATGGAAGTGGACGGCGCCCCGTCGCTGGTATTCGGCGACCTTGGCGTACGACACCTTGAGGCAGTCACGCAGCTCCGAACGACCAATGCCAGCGCGAGAGGCGAGCTGTTGGCGGAGGTAGGTGACGAAGCGAGCCCATAAGGCACCGGCATGGGCGTTCCACAGGACGGCGGATCGGTAGTCGTAGCGGTCCGCGTCCAGCGGGGTGCCGAGAACGGTGTCTCCGTCCGTGTGCAAGCGCCCGCAGCGGCAGCGACCGCCGCCAGGCCTGTTGTGGACGGCGCCGAAGGACGGTGCGGTGAAGGTGGCGAAGACGCGGGGGTGTTCGGCGACCGCGGGACCGATGCCCTTGCCGCCGCTCAGGCCGGCGGTGACGAGGTGGAAGGTGTCCCTGCGGTAGACCTCCGCGCAGGCGGCACAGCGGGTTGCGCGGCGGTTGTTGCAGCGGATGAGGAGTTGTCCGGCGGGGAGGTCGCGGTCGGCGATCTCTCGGACGATTTCGCCTGTGGCTGCGAGGACATCCAGGCGTCGGCCCTCCATCCGTACGGGCCGCTCGCAGCCGCCGAGTCGTTGGATCTGGTGCGCGTAGGTGCTGAGGTCGCCGTGTTGGGCGAGGGCCGCCAGTTGGCGGATGGCTCCCGTCGGAGCCTCGGGGGGCATGTGCGGGTTCCTCCTTGAGGGAACGGGTTTCGAAACGACGCCTGGCCCGTCCAGGGGGCTAGACAGTGTGGGCAGGCCAAAGCGCAGAAGAGATGAGGTCAGCGGCGGTCGCTCTTGAGGATCGAGCGGACGGTGACCGCGCAGACGGCCACGGAGGCGGCGGTGATCGCGACGGCGAGGAGCAGGGAGACCAGGACGGCGCCCACGACCAAGACGACGGCGGAGCCGCTCACCACGAGGGTCAGCGCGCTCCCCGGGGTGAGCTGCACGGCAGGACGGTTCGAAGCCAGCCGCGCTGTGGGAGCAGGGGCCGAAGCACTCTGGAAGGGAACCGGGCTGTGGACGGTCGAGGGCGGCGCTGCGGGTACCGGGGCGGTGTCCTGTGGCGGGTACTTGGGCTTGAACATGGGGTGAATTCCCTTCTGTGCAGTTGCGTTACTTGAGGACGGGGTCAACGGCGGGGGCGAGGAAGCTCCCGGCGGCGAGGTAGCCGCCGAGGAGGAGCACGATGACGAGCCACCACGGCGGGCGGGCGAGTCGGACTCCGAGGGCCCCAACGGCGAGGAGGGCGAGCCAGAGCGGGACGTGCATGTCTGTCGTCTCCTGTCAGGCGCGGCAGCGGTGGATGCGGGCAGCGAGTTCGGCGGCGGCGCGGCTGTCGTACTCGGCGGAGAAGTCGCAGTGCGGGGCGGTGCAGGCGGCGACGTGCCGATTTCGGCCTCGGGAGAGGTACGAGGCGACCTGGACGGGGCCGATACGGCGGACGTCGCGGAAGCGCGGGGTCATGGCGGGCGTCTCCCTAGTCAGAGGTGCGCGGCGACGGCCGGCGTCATGGACGCGGGCAGTCCGAGCCGAGCGCGGATGGTGTCGGGGTCGGCGGGTTCACCGGTCCTGGAGTGGAGCTCTCGGGCGAGCGCTTGGGCACGATCGACGAGGGCGGGCGGAAGGTGGACGGTCGAGGCGGACACCGGCGCCGGGCCCGGGGCGGCCACGGGCTCCAGGGCCGGTATGGGTTCCGGGTCGGCCGTGCCGCTTGCTGTCGGTTCGGAGAGTGCGGGAGTCGGGGCCGACACCACCGCTCCGCCCGCCTCGGATACAGCCGACGCGCCACGGTCGGCGGAATCCGAGGTACGGGGTGTGTGGGCCAGCAGGGTGCCGCCGAAGAAGGCGACGGCTGGCCAACCCGCGACGACCACACGGAGCAGCGCGGGAACGTGGGCCAGGTCGAGGAGTCCGGCGGTCGCAACGTTCGCGCCGAGGGACGCGGCGAGGGCAACGAGGAACCACAGCCGCGACCCGCCAGACGGAAGCCCCGCGCGCTGCTGTTCGCGCATTCGCCGCCAGGCAGCGACCAAGAGCAGGTCGACGGAGACCGGATAGGCCCACGCCTTCCAGCCGCCCTGTCCAGCGGCTTCGGCCAGGTCGTGCAGGTGGGAGAAGGACAGGGCGCCCGCGATGACGGCTTGGATGATCACGGCGTCCACACGGGCCAGGGAGGCACGCATCGACACGGACTCCTTCCGGTTCGAGGCATGGGAGGGGTAGGGACACGACGCGAGACGGTCACGCCGACCGGGGGAAGAGGTGCCGTTACTCGGTCACCGGGCGCGCGGCGCTCGCGGCAGCGGTGGAGGGCGTGGGCTTCTCCACAGCCTCCAGAGCAGCGGCCGGCCGGAAGGAGGTGAGGCGAGGCAGGTCCGGGACCAGATCTGCGGTGGCGCGGCAGACGGCCGCGGCGTCGTTCAGGGTGAGGTGCGGTGAGCGGGCGCGGGACCAGCCGCCCGAGGAGTCCCCGACGACGGCCACACCGGGGCGGTCGGCGGGAATGCCGGTCGCGGCGAGCGCGGCTTCCGGGGAGATGTCGGCAAGGGCCATGTTCGCGGAGGACTCGTCGTTGACGCGGTGGCAGACGCGACCGGTGAGCTGGGCCCGCAGCATGGTGGCGCCCTTACCGAGTTCGGAGCCGAAGCGCTGTCCGCATACCTCCAGGTAGATGCCCGCGGCGCGGCCGAGCTGGGCGATGCGGATCAGCTTGGTGACCATGGCGTCCCGGCGCTTCTCGTCATCGCGACTCGCGGCGAGGAAGAGTTCCGCCACCTCGTCGACGACGACCACGATCGGTACGGGCCGCACCTCGTCGGGCAGGCCCCACACGTCGGAGGTGAGCACGGCGTCCGGGCCCGCTCCTGAGGTGACACCGATCAGCCGGAACCGCTCCTCCATCTCCTCCAGGAGGACGTCCAGGAGTTCGTTCGCGCGGTCCGAGGTATCGGCGAGCGCGGACAACCGCGGTGCGAACGGGGCTAGTTCCACGCCCCACTTGCAGTCGATGCCGACGAGGACGACCCGTTGCCGGGCCAGCCCGCACAGCAGGTTGCGCAGGTAGACGGACTTGCCGGACTGGGTAGCACCGAGGATCAGTTCGTGCGGCACTGTGCGGAAGTCCCGTACGTGCCAGCTCCCGTCGTCCCGCAGGGCGAGAGGCAGGGTCAGCGGTCCGCCAGAGAGCCGGCGCCGGGCGGGACGCACGTTGGCAAGTACGTCCCAGCCGATGAGCCGCAGTTCGAGGCGCCCCGGCTTGGTCGGGCGGATATGGACGGCGTGCGCCGCCCAGGCGTGGCGCAGCCGGTCAGCGGAGGCCATGAAGTCCTCCGGTGCCTGCCCGGTCGCCATCCGCAGCCGCATCACGAGCCCCGAGCCGGTGGGCAGAGGCAGCGACCGGCGCGGCGGAACGGGTGACGCCTCCCGCCCCATCATCCGGGCCGTTGCCCGCCGTACGGCCGAAGCCGGTACGGTCAGGCCGCACGCGTCCATGGTGGCGCGGTACGTGGTGAGCACGCGCAGCGCGACGACCGGATAGCCGATGAGCCACCAGAAGACGACCGGTAACCGGCGCCGCAACACCTGCAAGACCACGGCCAGGGCCACTAGCGCCAGGAGCAGCGTCCACACGGAGTCGGTCATGGCGCTCAGCCCTGCACCAAGGCGGGGACGTTGGCCATGACGGCATCGGCCCGGTAGGCGATCCCGTGCCGGGCGCGGCCGCCGAACTCGCTCTCCCACGGCCGTGCGACCAGGCCAGAGAGGATCACCGGCGTTCCCATGACCAGGCCCTCGCCGATGCCCTTGGCGGGCACGGTCACCTTGACCATGTCCGAGCCGCCCTGGGCGATGAACACCACCTCCAGCACCATCAACCGGTCGTTGGTTACCGGGTCCACGGCGATCTCGCCCGTCTGCCGGTCCTTCACCTTCACCTCGGGCAGCTTGGTGACGAGCAGCGTCGCGGCGGAAGTGTCCACGGGGATGACACGCATTGTGTTGACCTCACTGAGTCTGTGACGCCGCTCCCGGCGCCATCTTGATTGGATACCCCCCTAGACAGTCCAGGAAGGGAGTCACCCCGACTGTCTAGGGGGGTTGACACCAACAGTAAGCCGACGACTCGTCAACTGTCTAGGGGGGTAAACAAAGAGCTTCGCGAGCCGGAGCGGCTACGGCAGCGTCCAATGCAGCACAGTGGCGTCGTCACGAGCCTTGCCCCTCGGCCACCGCCGGCCGACAGGGTCGTCAGCTTCAGCGTCGCGCACCCGGCGAATCACCTCAGCAGGACCGGACGCAGCCACGAGCGCGAACAGCTCATCCCAGGTGGCGAGTTCGAACCGGTCGACGAGGCGAGTGGCCCCGTCGCTCATCAGCGCCAGGGACGCCAACGACTGCAGTGGGACGGAACCGGTGAGCGCATGTTGGGCCGCTTCCGGGTCGGGCCCCGCAATCCAGAAGCCCTCGGGCCGGTTGCGCAGCCGAGTTAGGGCACTCCTGTACTCGGCAAGAGCGGCGGCATGTTCGGGCGAACCCGTAGACAACGCGTCGACGGGCCCACGCAGTTGCTTGCCTACCACGTCCAACCGCCGGTCCGTGACGACGTCGAGCGTGCCGTCACTACCGGCCAGGAGCAGCGCCGAGTCTCCGAGGACAGCGTATTCCAGGGTGCCCGCCAAGGCCCTCGCGGCAACCACCGTGCTGGTTGGGCTGGCCGGGTGGTGCAGGTCGCAGTCACCCTCATGCAGCGACCGGACGGTACGGATCGCATGACTCAGACACTCGGCCACCGGGAGGCCCGGCCGCCCGACGAGCGTGCCCAGCAGGACCCCGCCCAGCATCGAGGAGAACCAGGCGACACCGTGCTCGCAGCCAGTCTCGCCCCCGGCCACTCCCGCACCATCGAGGAGTACCGCGGCCCCGGGAGAGGCAGCGGCGAAATCCTCGTTCGGCATGTCGGGCAACGCAGGGAGCGAGACCAGCGCGATCGTCACGCCGCCGGCTCCTCGTCGTGACGGTAGAGCGGGCAAAGCAGTTCGACGCTGCGGGGTTCACCGGTCTCGGGGTCGTACTCGACTCCCACGAGAGTGGAGAAGCAGTGCTCACCGACCTGCCCCCACAGGTTGTTCAGGTCGGAGGAGAGCAACTGGACAACGCCGAGGGAGCCCTGCGTATGAATTCCGGCGATGGCCAACAGCGAGCCTGCCCCATCCGGCCGACGCAGTCGGCCGAGGTACCCGACGTCGTACGGACGGGAAGGGTCGCTGTCCTGACCAGACCGGTACGCAGCGCCCGTGCGCCTGTCGACAACCGTCCAGGGGCCGTCGTCCGCCTGCTCCCAGCTCAGCACCGGGTCTTGGCCATACGTGTCCCACATCTGCTGGGACATCCGGGGGCCGCAGACCACGACCAGGCCGTCACGGTTGAGGTCGATCTCGCCGCTCACCGACACGTGTTCCGAGAGGACGTCGAGCCCGTAAGACCGCGCCAGGTCCTCCAGCCGCTTCCCCGAACTGACGTCGTCTACGGCGACTACGGTGCGTCCACGCTCATCATCGCGGCGCAGAGGCGTGGCCACGGTGACGGCGCCTCGCCCAAGGAAGGCCCCTTCGGGGGCTGGCCCGGTGTGCCGGATCTGATGGATGCGCCCGCGGCTCAGGCCGGCCTTTGCCGCGATCTGCGCGTACGACAGCCCCTGCGCATGCAGGTCCTGCACTACGCGCCGGCGCAGCCGGGCGAGTTCCGTAACTTCCTGCTGAGCGTCAGCCAACCTGGTCGTGACCTCACGCAGCAGCAAGTACGGATCATCGATGGCCGCGATCCGTTGCAACTCGTCCGACATGCCCACACCTCCTAGACGCACCCAGGAGTCTAGGGCCCTAGACGATTCGGGCGGGAGACGGCGTCCCGTACGAACATCAACCACATAGAAGCCGGACCGATATCCAGGGACCCCGCGAGGGCTCACCCCCCGCCGCCGTCAGGGCATGCAACGCGGCCGGCCAGAACGACGGGGATCATGCGCCAGCTCGCGCGAGCTCGGCCCAAACGGACCGACCGTGCATCCGCTCCTTCACGCCCCAGTCCTTGGCGCAGGTCGCCATCAACAGCAGCCCGCGTCCACCCTCCTCCTCCCAGTCATTGGCGGCGAGGAGTTGCGGTCTGCCGTCGCCTCCCTCGTCGATCACCTCGATGCGTACCCGGTCGTCGTCGAGTACGACGATCACGAGGAACCAGCCGCCCTTACGGCCGCTCCGGGAGTGCCGGACGGCATTGGACGCCAGCTCACTGACGATGAGGACGGCGTTCTCCACCATGCGGGGGCCCTCGGCCTCCATCAGAGCGGCGATGAAGTATCGGGCTTCTGCGACCTGTTGCGGCAGGCCAGGGAACGGACGGCACCACTTCGCAAGCAAGAGGAACACTCCTCGTCTAGAGGGCTAGACAGCACGCAGGCAGCGTATTCCTCGGCACGCCAAGCTTCTAGGCATTCAGAGGAATTATTCCTCTATGGAGTGACGCCTTCAGGCAAGACTCGTAGATCACCCATGATCCGCATCAACAGCTGCCGTGCCTCATCCCCGAAGACGGCCGCTCTTTCGAACTGGGCGAACGACTCCTCGTACGACGCAAACACGTCCGGATCCTTCTCCGCCCGCTCATCCCGGAAGGTCTCCACGACCACCGTCTCCTGGTCGCACAAGGTGAAGCCGTGTCGCGCCATGACCGGCACCGGTCGATCCCACGGGAGCACCCCGAACCGCACAGTGGTCAGGCTCTCCACCGTGAGCAGTCGGTCAAGCTGCGCAAGCATCAGCGCCGGACTACCGGGCCACGTCCGGAGCACGCCCTCGGTTACCACGAAGAGAGACTCTCGCCCGGGTTCGTACAAGACACTCTGGCGCTCCACCCGAGCCGCAACAGCCTTGCCCACCTCGGCCGCATCCGCACCAGGCGTGCTCGCGAAGACGTGCCGCGCGTACTCCGCACTCTGAAGCATGGCCGGCAGGACCACGCACTGAAACGACCGAACAAGCCGAGCCCCGCGCACCGCCAGGTCGACAACGGCATCCGCGGAAACGCTCGAACCCGACAGGATCTCGTCTGAGCCTGCGGAAGAAGCTGACTCGACTTCGGCGAGAGCCGACCGCAACTCCGAGACGGCAGAGGCATCCATGCCGAGAGCTCCGGTCAGACGGTCGAGGACATCACGGCTGGGAACCATCCGCCCGTTCTCCACCTTGGAAACCGTCGGCTGGCCCACCCCAGCCCGCTGCGCCAACACGGCACCCGTCAGGCCGGCATCCACGCGCAGAGCCCGAAGACGTGCCCCCAGCGCCCGCATTCGTTCTTGCCGCTCACTCCCCATACCCAGCGTTCTACACCAACGCATGACAAGCACCCAGCTCAACGATCACACCGACCCCGCGAGGACGACGTGATTCAAACTTTCTCTACTGGTTCAAGTGCCCGCGCGGGCGCGGGCTGGCCCTTAGGGCTTGGCCCCTCTGCGCCTTCGGCGCCGGGGCCAAGCCCTGGGCCGCAGCGAGTGCGGGCCCGAGGCGAGAACGGTAAACACACTGATGGGCCGGTTGGCTCCGAGACTTTAGGCCAAGCCCGGGAAGTTAGGGGCTGGTGCCGTTCGTCAAGGTGATCCTTGGTGTGATGGTGAATCTCGTAGTGATGCAGCGTTTTGCCCAACTCTT
>NZ_JBIAQF010000029.1:0-121598 GCF_042888885.1 Streptomyces sp. NPDC002742 | reverse complement strand
TCGGCGGATTTCTTGGTCGAAACCAGTCGACACAGAGGCCCTGTTGCCACGTCAAGGACTCCGACGGGCCCGTAACTTACCGGCGTTGGTGCTTGGCGGAGTAGTCGGCCCGGCCGTCGCCCCGGCGGTCACACTCCGCGAGAGTGCCGTCGAGCAGGACGGGACGGCGCCGGCGCCCGCCCCGTCGGTGGTTATCGCCCCGCTCCTGCACGGTGCGGCACTGGCGGACGCACTCGCGGCCGTGGCGGCCGACTGGCGGCCCGGGCAGCTGGTGCCCCTGATCCTGCTCACGAGGTGAGGCATGACGCGCGCGCCATAATCGATCTATGGGAACTGTGGCGGCGTTGTACCGGTATCCGGTGAAGTCGATGCTGGGCGAGGCCGTGATCGCCGTGGCGGTCACGGACGGCGGGCTGTCCGGGGACCGGGCGTACGCCGTGCTCGACGGGACGGGCGCGGTGGGCAGCGCCAAACACCCAAGGAAGTGGGGGATGTTGCTGCGCTGCCGGAGTCGGATGGATGATTCCGGCGTGGTCCGGGTGGTGCTGCCCGACGGGACCGACCTGCCGGTCGAAGACCCTGACCTGCACGTGCGGATGTCAAAGCTGCTGGGCCGTCAGGTGTCCGTCTCGGCCGTCGTACCGGAGCACCCCAGACTGGAGCGCGCCGTGCCCGCGTACGAAGGCGGTGTCCCTGAGGCTGCACGGGAGTCGGCATCCGTCGATACCACGGGGGAGAACATCACGTCGGGCAGCGTCGCCCCGGGGACGTTCTTCGACTTCGGCAAGGTCCATCTCGTCACCACGGCGGCCCTGGACCGGATGCGCACCGTATATCCCGCCGGGGACTTCGACGCGCGCCGCTTCCGGCCGAACCTGGTCGTGAACACCCAAGGAGGGCCCGGCTTCCCGGAAGACGCCTGGGTGGGGTCCCGCTTGCGAGTGGGGGAGGCACTGTTCCGGGTTGTGGTGCCTACGCCTCGCTGCGTGATACCCACCCTCGGCCATGACGAACTGCCGCCCGACCCCGGCATCATGCGTGCGGTGGCTCGCGATCACCGCGTCCCGGTGTTCGACCTGGGCCGACTGTCGTGTCTGGGTGTGTACTTGGACGTTGTGGAAGCGGGAACGGTCCGAGTGGGCGACTCGATCACGTTGCAGGAGGCTTTGTGATCGCGTGCTGAGAACGTGAGTCCACGACTGCATCCAGTCGATCGGCCCACGGCCGGTGACAAGACCCGTGGGCACCCCAGAGCTCCGGTGCTTGCCGATTGGTGGGTGAGAAGCTGCTGGTCTCCCACGTTCTCTCCCGAGGCTTCGAAGGGACAGCCACATCCCTTGGAGAACGAACTCAGGCCTGTTCGCGGGCTGGCTGCTCAGCGGATGTCTTCAGCCACTCGTCCACCACGTCGTGGCACTCGTCCAAAGCCGGGTCACGGCTCCCGCCGCGAGCGTAGGCCGGAGACCGGTCCGCGCGCAGCGGCACGTGCGCGCAGTACCAGGCCCGCTTGGCGCCCGCCTGCTCCGCCGTTGTGCCCTTCCGCAGATAGTCGAGCAACGCCGTCACGACACGGCGGCGTCCGAACGCGTAAACCGCCGGCTCGACGAACCAGCGGCAGAAGCTGGGGTCTGGGTCGTACACGGCTGCAGCCATCAGTGGGGCGAAGAACTCTTCTGGCAGGGCGTCCTTTTCGAGCAGCGGTTCGCGTACCGCTCGGGCCAGGCGCCGCGCGAGTCGATCTTCCGATGCACCGACCGTGTTCCCGAGATCCATCATCCCCGCCACCTCGGTGACGCATCACAGGAACGTGCGTGCTGCTGCCTCGTCGTGCCCTTCTCCGACCATGGTTGCATTCTGCTCCAATCGTCGGTCCCAACAGCTTCTTTGCCCTCGCCTCCGCCATCGGCCTCTGTCATCGGCTGTCAGCGGGACGTTGACATCGTGCTCCCAGGACTTGAGACCGCGGTGCTACCGGTTGATGCTCTTCCGCGGTGATGAATCCCGAGTCCTCGCTCGGTCTTCCAATGGCGCCTGCGTCTTCCTCGCGACGTCGGAGGAACGGGACCGGATGCGCGATCGGCACGTCCACTGGCTTTCCGGTCATCCCTCGGGTCGCTGACCGGCTCGGATCTCCGCCCCGCTCAGAATCGTCTCCACCGCGAGTACCGGGTTGAGAGGCTCCACGAGCTCTTTGGTGGCGACGGCCACGAGACGCGCGGGTGCATCACCGTCCAGCAATGCGCTCACGTATTCGATGGCCTCCGCAGGCGAGAGCACAGGCAGCCTCTGGCGCAGCGTCCGCACAGCGTGCATGCGGCCGCGGGTTGCGGCGACTCCGCACAGTGCGTCGTGTAGACCGTCCACTGCGGTGCGCACCGGCAGCTCACGTATGCGGGCTCGATAGTCGGCCTCCCACCCCCCGGTTACCGCGGAGACGACGCCGATCCGGTGCAGTCCGCCGTCGACACGGTCGATCAGGTACGGCCCGTTGCCGGCCGGCGTGAACGCCGGGTTCCGAGTACGTACGAACTCCTCGGAGGTCCAGGAGACGATCCACGCCAGCGCGTGCTCCTCGACGTCGACCACAGCCATCCGCATCGCGTCCACACCCGCAGCCCGCCACTGCTGGTAGTCGCGCTCCAGCTGTTCCTCGACAGCCCGAACGGCGGCCTCTCGCTCGATCACACATGCAGCATCCCGTACGGACTCCTCTCTCGGTCGGCGATTTCGCACGGCCCAGGGCCACGTGCGAGGGGTCTGAGGGACCTTCTTGTCCAGGAGGCTGATCGCGTTATGTGTATCTCCTCGGGTGACGCTGGGGGATGGGGCAAACCCGCGGGCTCTGGTTCCCCACCCTTCGGGTGGCGTCGGCGGTGTGTCGGGACAGTGGGGCTGGTCGCCGACGTGTCGAGAGAGCCCGCTCGCACCTGCCCACCCGGCGGCTCCGCACCCAGTGCGGCGAGCAGTTGACCACCACGGTCCCAAGCGGCTGTTCTGCTCGCCCGAGTGCCGCACTGTCTGCCGTGAGTCCAACACTGAGACCCGGAGCTGTGCCATCTGCGAACAGCCGTTCCAGGCCAACAAGAAGCTCCGGAAGATCTACCGCTCGGCTGTCTGCTGCCGGGAGGCCGAACACCGCCGCGACCGGACCCAGGACGAGGAACGGTCCCGTCGCCTGGTCAGGCACCACCGCTTGCGCTGCAGGCCCCGATCGAACTGCCCCGCAGCCGGTCCGCCAGATCCGGCATCGGGCCGCCCAGGTCTGCGCCCACTGGAGCCGACTGTGACCCGCAACTGCCCCCACTGCCAGCAGCCCGTCACGATCGTCGCGATTCTGGCCACGCCCGAAGCCGCCTGGCCGACCATGCCCCACACCGCGCCGACATCGTCCCGCTGCCTCGGACTCCCTGACCGGGCGCCGACGGCGCGGCTGGCATTCTCGCAGGCCCGCAGCTCCAAGTGGAGGTGACGGTCCGAGGTTGGGTGCCACAACGGAGTTCGGGAAAGGCCGACCGTCGCGAACGCTTGGGCGCCTGTGAGCCGGCCCCCGCGGAAGCACGCCACCTGAGGAGTGCCCTGCACGGCGCCCTCGGGCGGAGACCAGGCACCGATCATCCTCCCCAGCCTGCCCTCAAAGTGATCACCAAGCTCCGGCACCAGGCTCTCCCGTCTGACCTCCGAGCACGTCAGGCCCGGCGATGACCAATGATCCCCGGACAGTAACGATGGCAACGGGATCGGAGCGAGCCAGGTCGAACATCGTGCACCACCTCGGCTGACCCTCACCGATCACCAGGGCCCGGTGGCCTTCGGTCGCCGGGCCCCCAACCTCATGCCGGGCGCTCCCCACTGCTCCCCGCACCGTTGAACGCCGAACGAACTGGGGTGGGCGGCGTCCCTGGTTGTTCTCTCAGCCAGCCTCATCAGCAGGTCGTCAAGGCTCGCCGACGGTTTGTTGACGGTCAGAGAGAACGTCCCCGACCTCTGCCAGCCTCAGGCCGAGGCTGCGGCGACGCAGAACTCGTTGCCCTCCGGGTCGGCCATCACAACGTGGTGCCCGTCGAACTCCTGCAGGACGGCCCCGCCCGCCTTCACCAGCCGCTCAGACTCCGCCTTGATCCGCGCCCACCGCTCACCGGCACTGCCGTGTCCCGGCACCCGAACGTCGATGTGAAGCCGGTTCTTCGCCGTCTTCGGTTCGGAGACCTTGAGGATGGAGAGGCGGGGGCCGGAGCCGTCGGGATCGCAGAGCCACGCCCCGTCGTCCTCGGAGTCGTCCTCCGGCAGGTCGAACTGCGCGAGCCACTCCTCGCGGGTTTTGAAGGGAGCAGGCGGCGGCTCGTCGACATAGCCCAGTGCCGTCTTCCAGAAATCGGCGAGGAGTTGTGCGTTCGCGCAATCGAGGGTCAGATCGATTTTGGCTGCCATGACAGGACCGTACTGCACACCTCTGACAGCTACCGCCGTCACCGGTGCTCGTGATCACCCGGAGAACGTCGACCGACCGTCGTGGACATGTAGACCATGAATCGTCGCAGTTCAGAGCAGGTCCACGAGCTTCTGCGGTCGGTAACGATCTCCAGGGCGGCGTCACCGAGGCGCCACCGGGCGCTGCTCATCGTGGCCACCCAGTTCCCGCCCGAAGCTTGACCAACTCGTCGTTACGATCCCGGGTCATACGGCCGACCTTCGCGGATATCCCGCACCCCCCACAGGAATCCCGGCGCGGCACCTTCATGCCGTCAACTCGCCGTGAATATTGGCCACTTGACCACGTCCGGTGAGCCGGACTCTTGCCGGAGCGCACGGGCCGGGAGCGCGACGCCCTCAGGAGCGTCGGTCTCGCGGCCGCCATGACTGCCGCGCTCATCGCCCGCGGCGTCCCCGACTCGACCGCGCACCTCGCGGGCGAACTGGGAGTCCTCGCGTTCAAGCGGGGCTACGCCCAATGGTCCGAAAGCGATCGAGATGACACGGAAGGGCTCGCGCCTCATGCAGTGGCAGCCCTGGAGGACCTGCGTGCGGCCACTGCGTCGCTGGGCTGACCGATGCCACTTGCCTGTTCGCCGACCGGGCACCGTCGACGCCACGGGTGCTGCGCCCGCTGCCGCGTCACATGGCTTGACCTGCTGTGAGAGGTTCGGGAACGCGCGCTGAGCCCGGTGCTGTTGCACGGCACGCTGTTGCCCGGCGGCTACTGGGAGCGGCGGTACTGGGTGGGTGTGACGCCGTCGGCACTGCGGAAGCGGCGACTGTAGTGGGACGCGTCGGCAAAGCCACAGCGGTGGGCGACGACGTTGACCGGCAGGAGCGGCCGCACCGTCAACAGGGAGCGTGCGGCGGTCAGTCGCGTGCCCAGGAGGGGCTCGGCCAGGGTCTCGGGCTGGGTGGACCAGCGCTGGAAGAGGTGTCTTACGGAGACGCCGAGCTCATCGGCGATCTCCTCGGCCGTGAGCTCGGGGCGGGAGAGGTTCTTCCGCGTGAACATGGCGGCCCGGTCGGCCAGGTAGCCGTTCGTGGCGTCTCGTGAGGTGCGGTCGTCGGCGTGCGCAGCAGCGTTGAAGCCGAGGTTGGCTGTGATGGGTGCCAGGCCGGCGCGGTCGTGGGCGGCCAAGGTCGGGGCGGTGGTGCACAGGGTGGCGGTCGGTGAGGGCGGACTGCAACGCGTCGGCGCGGTCGCCGACCGGCAGCCGGCTCGTGTCGAGCAGGACGGACATGATGGGCACCGCCCTTCGCCGGTGATCAGTGATCAGTGATCAGTGATCAGTGATCAGTGATCAGTGATCAGTGATCAGTGATCCTGTGCATCCTGTGCTGACGAGTCGATGTTCCCATCCCGATCGGGCGAAGGAGCACCGCAGGTCGCGTCACGCCGCCAACGGTCCGCGCTGGGGGGTTATCCCCCGTTCCGATCCTGGGGTGCGTCGGATCGTGTCCCGGTGGGGGCGAAACTAGCGTTCGGCCATGACTTCGACTCTGCGAAAGTGCCTTGTCGTGGCACTCGGTGTCGGCACGTTGCTCGCCGCCGAGGTGGCCAACGCCGTCGCCCAGCCGGCCGGTTCCTCTCCCATGGAGCAGTTACGCCAGGACACCGGGGCGATCCACGCCCTCGGTGTCAGCGGTGTGCAGGCCCGCGTGGTCGCGCCTGACGGAAGGCAGTCGGTCGCCACCAGCGGCACCGCAGACCTGACCACCGGCAGCACGGTCTCTTCCGTCGGCTACTTCCGCATGGCCAGCACGGCCAAGACACTGGTCGCCACCGTGGTCCTCCAACTGGAGGCCGAGGACAGGCTGTCCCTGGACGACGCGGTCGGCCAATGGCTGCCAGGAGTGGTGCACGGCGATGGCAACGACGGCAGCCGGATCACCATCCGTCAACTGCTCCAGCACACCAGCGGCATCCACGACGACCTGCCCGGATACACCACTCCGGAGGAGTACTACCAACAGCGCTACGACGTCTACACCCCCGAGCAGTTGGTTGCCCGCGCCATGGCTCACCCGCCGGACTTCCCGCCCGGCGAGGGCTGGGGGTACTCCAACACCGGCTACATCCTGCTTGGCATGATCATCCAGAAGGCCACGGGTCAACCCGCCCACCAGGAGATCGAAGACCGCATCCTCCGCCCCCTCGGCCTCAACCAGACCCGGTGGGGCGGCGCCTCGGCCACCCTGCCCCGGCCGCGTGCCAAGGCATACCAGCTCTTCGGCCCCGATTCCGTCGTGGATGTCACCGAGCAGATACCGGTGGAGCACGAGGGCCTTTCGTTTGTCACGACCACGCGGGACCAGAACCGTTTCCTCCGCGCGCTGCTCGCGGGCCGCCTGCTCCCGACGCGGCAGCTGGCCGAGATGAAGCAGACCGTCCCCGTGAGCGGGGAGGTCCAACAGCTCTGGCCCGGCGGCCGATACGGGCTCGGCCTGGTCGAACGGCCCCTGAGCTGTGGAGGTACCTACTGGAGCCACGAGGGCGGAGACGGCGGCTTCATCACTCTCAATGGCGTCACCGACGACGGCAGGCGAAGCGCCGTGGTCTCCATGTCCGAGGCGCGCGGCGACACCCTGGAGCACATCCTCGAACAAGAGAACGCGGCCAGCGCCCTGATCGACCACGCACTGTGCACGGAGGGCCCCAATACCCCGTGAGCGGGGGCGTCGTCACGGTGGCCGGTGAGCTCGGCGCTCGCCGGGTGCAGCGGATCGGTGTTGCGCACCCCTCGCACCCATGGCCCGTTTGGGGATCACCTCGGCGATATCCCCGCTCGCCGGCGTGGAGTGCGGTCCCACGGCCCGGGCCGTCGTCACCGCAGAGCTCGGCCAGGGCAGCCGCATCACCTTTCGTCCAGGACGAGGCCGGCACCTGGCGCACCCGCAACCGCGCAGGATCTCTGTTCGATCCGGCCGAAGTGGACTGCCGGCCGGGGAAGTCCTGTGCCTCGCCGATCTGCTCGCTCTCCTCAGCCCGGGTGGCCTGTACATCGTGGACGACCTGCTGCCGCGGGCCACGTGGGCGGCCGACCACCCGGAACGCGTCAACGACTTCCTCGCACACCTGCCCGATGCGCCCAACCTCCTTACCGCGCCGCTCAGATGGGCCTCCGGACGGGCCTAGGGGTTGATGCTCGAAGCCCGGCTCTGACGCACTATCGTGTACGACATGTCCGCCTCTGAGCTGATCCGCATCGTCTCCCGTGACTCGCCCATGGCCCTGGCCCAGGTGGAGCGCGTCCGCGCCGAACTCGGCGCGCTCCACCCCGGTATCCAGACCGTGGTGATCCCGGTCAAGACCACCGGTGACAAATGGATGGGAGATCTCTCCAAGGTCGAGGGCAAGGGGGCGTTCACCAAGGAGGTCGACGCCGCACTCGTCGCCGGGGAGGCGGACGTCGCAGTGCACTGTGTCAAGGATGTGCCCGCGGACAGGCCACTGCCGGCCGGCACGACCTTCGCTGCCTACCTCAAGCGCGACGACATCCGGGACGCCCTCGTCCACCCCGGCGGCCTGCACCTCGACGAGCTCCCCGCGGGATCCCGGATCGGCACCTCCTCGGTGCGCAGGGTCGCGCAACTCGCCGCCTCCCACCCGCACCTGGAATGCGTGCCGTTCCGCGGCAACGCCAACCGCCGCCTGGACAAACTCGCCGCGGGTGACGTCGACGCCTTGCTGCTGGCCGTCTCCGGCCTGGAGCGGATCGGCCGACCCGACGTCATCACCGAAGTCCTGTCCACCGAAGCGATGATCCCACCCATCGGGGCCGGCATCCTGGCACTTCAGTGCCGTGAAACCGACACCCCCACCATCGACATCGTCAGCGCCTTGAACGATTCCGACACGTACCGGGAAGCCACCGCGGAACGAATGTTCCTGCACGTCCTCCAAGGCCATTGCAACAGCCCGATCGCCGGATACGCCAAGGCCTCCCGGGGCGATCTGTCGCTGCGCGCCTGCGTGTTCAGCCCGGACGGGAAGACCGTCCTGAACGCCCACGAATGGGCCGGACGGCTCAACCCCTCAGACCTCGGCGCTTCGGTCGCACTGGCACTGCTGCGGCAGGGCGCCCGCGAACTGATCGACAGCATCGCCCACTGACCGACGGGTGCTGTCCAGTCCACTGCCGCATAGGTTCGCCGGGTCGGTGGTCACGGCGGTCGGACGTGGGGTGACGTCCGATCCGACCGCTCGAGGCGCGCTGGCTCAGCCTGTCCGTGTGCGCGGACCGACCGACCAGGAGGGGCAGCGGCTGCAGCGGATCGAGCGGTTGCTGGCCCTCCGCGACTGCCGGCGGCGGCCTCCACCACGTGGTCCGAGCCGTCGCCCACATGCGCGACCTCGCCTTGGCCTCGTGATCAGATCACCCGAGGCCCGGACCCCGAGCTGCGAATCACGGGCTCCTGCACCAGGCTTCAAGCGGCCGGGGAGGCGAGGTCGGGAAGAGGGCGTCGGGCGACCTCGTGGGCTTCGTCCGGCGGGACGCCCAGCATGCGCAGGACCATCTCGGCGAGGTTCGCCGCCGCCTCGTCCCCGTCCTGATCGGGGCGCGCGAACCGCAGCTCGACCAGGGCCAGGAGGGTTCCGCCCAGCGCCGTGAGGGCGACCGCCGGATCGACGGCGGTGAAGCGGCCGGAGGCGATGCCGGCCTGGAGGTCCCGCAGCGCCCGGGCGGCCAGGCCGTTGTCGGAGTGGATGTGGGACAGGCCGCAGTGGCGCAGGACCTGCATCAGTTCCGGGTGGGACGTGGTCAGCCGGGCGCTGAGGCGGAAACCGGCCGCGACGAGCTCGGCCGGGTCGCCGATCCCGGTCAGGCTCTCGTCGAAGGTCCTGCCGAACTCCTCCAGGGCGTCGACCGCTGCCGCGTCGAACAGCTCCGTCTTGGACTGGAAGTGGTTGTAGAAGGAGCCGAAGCCGACATCGGCGCGCTCGGCGATCACCTGGATGCTGGCGCTGGTGTCCCCGGTCTCGGCAAGGATCTGCCGGGCCGCGTGGACGAGGGCGCCGCGGGTCTTGGCGCGGCGTCGATCGAACCGGTTGCCGGGCGGGGCTGACGTAGGCATGCGCAGATTCTAACCGCCGTGGCGATGATTGTCGCAGTCCTGATGAAATCATCATTTCCCGTCCTGAACATATTGACGACGGGACTCTCATAGTTGATGATTTCATCACTACGGCGATGCTGCTGGGAGGGCACCATGTCTGAAACCCGCCTCAACGGGGCCGACGCGAAGACGGCCCATCAAGATCTCCACAGTGAGCAGGGTGCCCAGCGCGGTGAGCATCCGGGACGCTCCCGGAATCCCGTGATCAAGGTGGCGGATCTGGCCTGGCTGGAATTCGAGAAGCCGGACCTGGAGCGGGCGGAAGTCTTCGCCCGCGACTTCGGCTTCCAGACCGCCGCACGCACCGAGCGCGAACTGTGGCTGCGGGGCACCTTCTCCGGATCGCCCTGCATGGTGATCCGGCGCGGCCGCACGTCCCGCTTCATAGGTCCCGCCTTCCGCGCGGCGGAACGGGGCGACCTTGACCGTCTGGCGCGCGCCACCGGTGGCGACGTGCGCGGTGCGGACGTGCCAGGCGGCGGCACGGTGGTCGACCTGCTCGACCCCTCCGGCTTTCCGGTACGGGTCGTGCACTGCGCGGAACCGCTCCCCGAACTGCCGGGGCAGCAGCCGCAGATCCTCAATTTCGGCACCGAGCGGCGTCGCACCGACGCAACCCAGCGCCCACCGCGGGAGCCGTCCCGGATCCAGCGCCTGGGCCACGTGGTGCTGGAGACGCGGGTGTTCGCGCGGGCCCTGGACTGGTACCTCGACACCCTCGGCATGATCGTGTCGGACTTCCTGTTCCTGGACGGGCAGCGCGGGCGCGGCCCGACGATGGCGTTCATCCGCTGCGACCAGGGCGGTCTGGCCGTCGACCACCACACCCTGGCCATGCACCTCGGCCCCGCCAACGGCTACGTCCACTCCGCCTACCAGGTCACCGACCTGGACTCGATCGCGGCAGGCGGCGAATACCTGGGCGAGCGCGGCTACAAGCGCAGTTGGGGCATCGGCCGGCACATCCAGGGCAGCCAACTGTTCGACTACTGGCGCGACCCCGACCATTTCATGTTGGAGCACTTCGCCGACGGCGACCTGTTCTCCCGCGACCTCGAACCGGGCTGGGCGCCGATGTCGACCAGCGGACTGGCCCAGTGGGGGCCGCCCGCCACCCGCGACTTCCTCGGCGCGAGCCCCTCCCCGCAACGGATCCGCGATGTCATCCAGGCCCTGCGCGGCGACAACGAGATGGACCCCGCCCGTCTGCTCGGCCTGATGAAGGCCGCCAACTCCTGACCCGCACCCTCACAAAGGCACCGACATGAGCACCAACATCCTGCGCACCGCCGACGGCTGGTGGGTGGTGCGCGACGAGCACGCCGTCCTCATCGACACCAAGGCCGTCACCACCGCCGACCTGATCGCCGACCGTCAGGCCGTCCGTGAGGCCGCCGAGAGCACCGCGGCGGGCACACCCGTCGCGGACCTGGCCGCCCTCTCCCCGGTCACCACCCCCTGCCGGGTCGTCGCCCAGATGGTCAACTACCGCAGCCACGCACGCGACTCCGGCTTCACCGGCGACATCCCGCCCACCTTCTTCCGCAAGGCGTCCGGCTCGGTGAGCGGCCCGGGCGATGCCATCGTCCGCCCCCAGCACGTGCGGTTCCTCGACTACGAGGTGGAACTCGGCCTGGTCATGGCCACGCCACTGCCTGTCGGCACCGTCGTCCAAGAGGGCGACCTTCCCTCGTACGTCGCCGGCCTCGTCATCACCAACGACGTCAGCGCGCGTGACGTGCAGCTCACCAAGACGCAGTTCTACGAGAGCAAGTCGTACCCGACGTTCACCCCCACCGGCCCCCACCTGACTCTGCTGGACGAGGAGGACTTCGCCCACCTCCTCGGCCTGCGGCTGAAGTTGAGCGTCAACGGGGACCTCCGCCAGGACCGCACCCTCACCGACATGATCGTGCGGCCGGCCGAGGCGCTGACACTGCTCGCCCGGTTCCAGACCCTCGACGCCGGAGACCTCCTGCTGACCGGCACCCCCGGCGGCACGGCGCTCAAGGCCCCGCCGAAGGCCATCGAGAAGATCGGCGCTCTCCTGCCGCCCGCAGTGAAATGGAGGGCGTTCTTCAAGAGCCAGGCCCGCAATCCTCACTACCTGCACCCCGGCGACGTCGTGACCGCGACCATCGCCACCCCGGACGGGCGCATCGACCTCGGCGAGCAGCGCAATTCCGTGACCGACGCGAAGTGACGGACGCGAAGTGACGGACGCGAAGTGACGGACGCGAAGTGACCGACATGTACTGAACCCGAAACGAGCCGCACATGACCGTCGAACACACCCCGGCCGACATACCCGTGGTGATCATCGGTGCCGGGCCGGTGGGAGTGACCGCCGCCCTCCTCCTGGCCCGGCGCGGAGTCCGCACCGTCGTCCTGGAACGCCACCACGCCCCCTACCCGCTGCCACGCGCCGTAGCAGCCGACGACGAGGTCCACCGGATCCTCCAAGCCGCCGGTGTCGGTGAGGAGTTCACCGCGATCAGCCGCCCGGCGCGCGGACTGCGACTGCTGGACGCCCGGCACCGCGTGATGGCTGAGTTCCCGCGCGCGGCGCTCGGCCACCACGGATACCCGCAGACCAGCATGTTCGACCAGCCCGAGCTGGAGCGGTTGCTGCGCGACGCCCTCACCCTGCGCCCGGAGTGCGAACTGCGCAGCGGCGCGGAAGTGACCGGCATCCGCCCGCACGGCGCGGGCCCCGTCCGCGTGACCTACCGCGACGAGCACGGCGAGCACCAGTTGCGGGCGGAGGCCGTCCTGGGTTGCGACGGTGCGAACAGCATCACCCGCACCGCCATCGGCGCCGCCTGGGAAGACCTGCGCTTCGAAGAACGCTGGACCGTCCTCGACATCCGCACCGATGCCGACGTCCGCTGCTGGGAGGGAGTCGAGCAGATCTGCGACCCCAGCCGGCCGGCCACCTTCATGCGCGTCGGCGAGGACCGCTACCGCTGGGAGTTCCGCCTCAAAGACCGCCACGAGACAGTCCGTGAACTCCTCGCCCCATGGCTGCCGCCCTCGCACGCAGGAGACTTCGAGGTCGTCCGAGAGAGGCAGTACACCTTCCGGGCGCTCGTCGCCGACCGGTGGCACAGCGGACGCGTCTTCCTCCTGGGCGACGCCGCCCACCTGACACCGCCCTTCGTCGGACAGGGGCTGTGCTCGGGGCTGCGCGACGCCTACAACCTCACCTGGAAACTGGCCCGAGTCCTCGGACAAGGCGCCGACGAACGGCTGCTGGACACCTACGAGAGCGAACGCAGACCGCACGCCCGGCACATGATCCGCCTCGCGGTCGCCATGGGCTGGGCCATGACCGGCGGCCAGGACGGCGCCGCGGCACTCCGCCGTAGACTCCTGGCCGCGGCCTGCCGTATACCCGGCCTGACCGCAGCGGCCGGCCGCGACCTCAGCCCCGCCCTGGCCACCGGGCCGCTCGTACGACGCCGGATGCGGCGGGGCCGGCGCGGCCTCGCGGGCACCCACTGCCCGCAGCCCTGGACCGGCACGGTACCGGTACCGGCAGAGCCCGTCTCGACGACCTGCTCGGCGACTCCTTCACCATCCTGACCGCCAATGCCCCCACCCCCTCGCTGAACGCCCTCGCCCACAGCCTCGGCGCCCGCCCGATCCGCGTGACCGAACTGGGTGACGACGGCACCCTCGCCGCCTGGCTGCGCGCCGGCCGGGCGGACGCCGTCCTCCTGCGCCCCGACCGCGTCGTCCTGGACGTCATCCCCACAGGATGCGATTCCTTCACCGACACCGCCGCCTGGGCATTCCTCCTGCACACCACGCGCAGCCCCCGCCTCCGTCCCCACCCACGGACTGCCCGCAAGAGCCCGCTGAGGAGCGCCACCGGATGACCACCAGCCCCGACCCGGTCCCCTTCACGACACCCGACCCGAAGGACGTCGCCGACAGCCGCATCGCCGACTTCGCCCGCCACGCAGGACTGGACGGCACCGACTACGCCGCCCTGCACCACTGGTCGGTCACCGACCTCGAAGGCTTCTGGCGTGCCGTGTGGGAGTACTTCGACATCGACGCCGACACCCCCTACGAGCAGGTCCTCGCCGAAGACACCATGCCCGGCGCCCGCTGGTTCACCGGAGCCACCCTCAACTACACCCACCACGCCCTGCGCAATCTCCCCGACGACCAGAGCGCCGTCATCGCCTTGGACGAGACCTGCGCCGCCTACGAGCTGACCGGCAGCCAGCTGCGCGTGCAGGTCGCTTCCGTCGCCGCCACCCTGCGCGACCTGGGAGTCCGCCGCGGCGACCGCGTCGTCGGCTACCTGCCCAACACCCCGCACGCCATCGTCGCGTTCCTGGCCGCCGCGAGCCTGGGCGCCGTCTGGTCGGTGTGCGGGCAGGACTACGCCCCCACAGCGGCCGCCGACCGGTTCGCCCAGCTGGAGCCGACCGTTCTGGTCGCAACCGACGGCTACCTCTTCAACGGCACCACACACGACCGGCGCGCCGCCGCCCTCGAACTGGCCGGCGCCCTGCCCACACTGAAGGCCACCCTGCTCGTGGACCACGTCGGCCTGCCCTGGCCGTCCCACGACCATCCCTCGCTCGTCGTCCCGTGGGAGGACGCCTCCACCCGATCGGAAGAACTCACCTGCGCCCCCGTACCGTTCGACCACCCCCTGTGGGTCGTCTTCTCCTCCGGTACCACGGGCCTGCCCAAGGGCATCGTGCACGGCCACGGCGGCGTCCTGCTGGAACATCTCAAAACCCTGGGTCTGCACTCCGACCTCGGTCCCGGCGACCGTCTCCTGTGGTACACCACCACCCACTGGATGATGTGGAACCTGATCGCCTCCACCCTCCTTACGGGAGCCACGACCTGTACGTACGACGGCAGCCCAGCACCGCTCGCGCAACCCGACATCCTGTGGAAACTGGCCTCCCGCCACCGGGTCACCGTGTTCGGCACCAGCCCCCAATACCTGCTGGGCATGGCCAAGTTCGGCATCAATCCTGCCGTCCATGACCTGTCGTCCGTCCGCCTGGTCGGCTGCACCGGCTCCGCCCTGCCCGCCTCTGCCCACCCCTGGGTCCGCGACCACGTCGGCGAGGGAGTCCTGCTCGCCTCCACCAGCGGCGGCACCGACATCGTCTCCGGCTTCGCCGGCAGCGCACCCAACACCCCCATCTGGGCCGGAGAACTCTCAGCACCCAACCTCGGCGTGGCGCTGGCCGCCTACGACACCGCGGGGCTCCCCGTCACCGACCAGGTCGGCGAACTCGTCGTGACCCGCCCCATGCCGTCGATGCCGCTGTACTTCTGGAACGACCCCGACGGCACCCGCTACCACGACGCCTACTTCACCGCCTACCCCGGCATCTGGCGCCACGGTGACTGGATCACACGAACCCGACACGGCTCGGTCATCGTCCACGGCCGATCCGACTCCACCCTCAACCGCAATGGCGTCCGTCTGGGCAGCGCCGACATCCACGACATCGTCGAACGCCTCCCCGAGATCACCGAAGCCCTCGTCATCGGCGCGGAAGAGCCCGACGGAGGCCATTGGATGCCGCTGTTCGTGACACTGACCGCCGGAGCCGTCCTGGACGACGACCTGCGCACCCAGATCAAGGACGCGATCCGCAGCGGCGTCTCACCCCGCCACGTCCCCGACGAGATCCTCGAAGTGCCGGGCATCCCGCACACCCGCACCGGCAAGAAGCTGGAAGTCCCCGTCAAACGACTCCTCCAGGGCGCCCAGGTCGAAGCGGTCGTCAACCCGGCCGCGGTGGACGCGCCCGACCTCATCGACTACTACGCCCGCCTGGGCACCGAACGCCGAGCCCGCAACCAGACTCCCGATGCTGTATGAGCTGAGCGCTGCTGACCTTCGGCGTCACCGCGCAGATGTGGGAGTGGTGGTTCGGCTGGCACAACACGGAGAGCGCCCGCTACGAACTGTGGTTCCCGACTACAAACTGTGGTTCCCGACGCCCACCAGTACGCGGCGCCGGGGGAGGACCGCAGCGCGGACCGGACCCTGACCGACCGGCAGCGTCGGTGACTTGACCTTGCGGCTTGACCTTGCGGGTGCTGATCCACACCCTGGTTCTTCGTCGTGATGTCACTCGGTACGGCGGGGCCCACGCAGTGCGTCGGTCGCCGCCCGCGATTCGGATCCCGCGGCGGACATGGGCGGAAGACCCGCGCCAAGTCCCGGCAGCAGCACGGGTTCCAGCCGGATCCGGTCCCGGCGCGCGAGGCACCGTTCCAACTCCGGCGGCCGGTAGTGCGTGTCCGTGTCGTAGCGCTCCTTGGCCGGTACGGCCAGGAATTCGTTGCCGTCGAGCACGCCCTCGTCGTTCGCGGCCCTGCCGATGGGCCGGTACAGAGGCCTGGCCATTCGGAACAGCGCCGTCCGTGAGGCGTGCAGGTCCCCCGAACTGTCCGGTTGTACGCGGAAGTCGATGCCCTCCGGCGGCGTCGTCGCGCTCGGCCCGGCTTCGGTGAGCACGTCGGAGTCGAACCGCAGACCGAACCTACGGGCCTGATCCACCATCCACAGCAGCGGGATGTCGGACAGTCCGGCCTCCTTGTAGCCGCCGCCGACATCGCAGTGCACCCCGGCGAACCAGACCTGCTTCAGTTCCTGGCCCTGCTCCGCGGCGCCGGGCTGCTGGTGCCACAGAGTCGGCCGGAAGGACGAGCGCTGCTCGTCGATGGCCAGTGCGTGGAAGGCACCCTTGACGTAGCGACTCAGGTCGGTGTCGTGGAACGCCCAGCGGTGGTTGAACCAGGTCACCGCCGGCCGGAGCCAAGCGGCGTCCGGGACCGGGATGCCCAGGGCGCCGACCGTGTCCCACACCCCGATGAAGTGGATCTCCGTCTCGCGCGCGTAGGTGCGCCGGAACAACGTGGAGGCCGTGCCGCTCGGCCGTTCGATCCGGTCGCGGTACAGGGCCCAGGCCTGCCGGATCCGGTCGGCCTGATCGCGGCGCAGGATCCCGCTGTTGCGTACCAGCCCCGCCAGGCTGCGCGCGGTGAACGCGCCCCGGCTGAAACCGAAGAAGAACAGCTCGTCACCGGGCTCGTACGTATCGACGAGGAACCGGTAGGCGTCGAGGATGTTCGGGGACAGGCCCACGCCGAACGCGCCGCCGCTGAGGCGCTCCCACCGATTGGTGCCGACGCCACTGTGGTAGTAGACGCGCTGTTCTCTCCCGTCCACGGAACCCGGGAGCACGGACAGGGCGACCTTGGCGACATTCGTTCTGCTCGGCTGATCGGCGAAGTTCCATGTGCCGTCGCAGCAGATGACCAGGCGCTTGGACATACGATCCCTCCTCGCGAGAACTCGGAGCGGGAGCCGTGCTCAGCACCACTTCCATGCTTGCACCAGTCGCCGGGCCGTGCCATGCGACGACTGGCGGCGGGAACCGGCGCCGGGGAACCGGTCGCGGACCAGGTGGCAGGAGATCACTGTCGAAGCGCACGGTCCGCGCTGCGCCGTGCAGAGGTCCGCGTGTCCGGCGCGGTGCGGAGCGGGCCAGAGCTGCGCTGGTCCGGAGCTGCGCTGGTCCGGAGCAGGCCATGCAGCCGGTGCAGGCGTCCGACGGCGTCGGTGTCCGGGTCGTCGATCAGATCCGCGATCTCGCGCAGTCCGAAGCCCAGCCGCCGGTAGGCAAGCATTCCCATGGCGGCTCCACGTCACCCGCCGAGCAGGCCCGGTATCCGGCCGAGGCGTGGACGACCCTACGGGGCCGATCTCGCCGTAGTGATGCGGCGCGCGCACCCTCACGTCGGCCGACTCGGTCACGCGTCCCACGGTCAGGTGCCTCTCCGACAGCGTGGTGACAGTTCTCTGCTGGGAAGACCACCGAGCGGCGCAAGCGGCTCATCGACGAGGAAGCTCGTCGATGAGCCTGCCAGGACGATGAGCAGGCCAAGGGGAGGACGCTCGGATCGACGGACCGCCGGCACCGTTCCTGGTCAGTCGTCGATCGCCTGGTAGACCGCGGTCCAGAGGTCGTTCCACATCGGAAGCATCTGGTCTCCGGCGTGCGCCCGCTGCATGACGAAGATCGCCGTCATGTCCTCGGCGGGATCGTTGTACCAGGCCGTGCCGTACAGGCCCGGCCATCCGTAGCTCCCGGTCGAGGGGCCCAGTTGCGTACGGCGGGTGCGTACGGACATCCCGAACCCCCAGCCCATGGTGTCGAAGTATCCCGGCCAGAATCCGGAGACCGCCTTCTGTGCCGGGGTCAGGTGGTCGCTCGTCATCAGCGTCACCGACGGCCGCGAGAGCACCCGCTCGCCGTGACGGACGCCGCCCGCGAGCAGCGCCGAGGCGAAGGCGAGGTAGTCCTGGGCGGTCGAGACGAGCCCGCCGCCACCTCCTTCGAAGACCGGTGGACGGATCCACCGCCCGTCGGGGCCGTCCTCGACGACCGGCTCACCGTCGGCTGCGTTTTCGCGCGCGTACGCCGTCGCCAGCCGGTCGGCGCTTTCGCTGCCCACGCTGAAGGCGGTGTCCTTCATGCCGAGCGGGTCGCAGATCCGCTCGCGCAAGGCATCGCCGAAGGACATGCCCGTCGCGCGGGCGATGAGCACGCCGGTCACGTCGGCTGCGGTCTCATACATCCAGCGCTCACCCGGGTGATGGACGAGTGGAAGCGTGCCGAGCCGGCGCATCCACTCGTCCGGCGGTTGCTCGCCGAGTGTGTCCAGCGCATCCGAGATCGGGACTGTTCCCGGCTCGGCCGGGACCATGCCGGTGCCGAGGGTGAAGGTCAGGAGATCCCGCAGGGTGATCGGGCGTTTCGCCGGAACGGTGTCCTCCAGTGGCCCGTCGGGATCGGCGAGCACCGTCATGTCCGCCAGCTCCGGAAGGAGGCCGTCGACCGGGTCGTCGAGGCGCAGGGTGCAGTCCTCGACGAGCGTCATGGCACACGCGGCGACGATCGGCTTCGTCATCGAGGCCATGCGGCAGATCGTGTCGACCGCCATCGGCGTGCCCGCGCCCGCGTCCTCGAACGCGAGCGCTCCCGTTGCCTCGACGTGCACCTGACCGTGACGTGCGAGGACGGCCACCATCCCGGGAACGAAACCGGAGTTGACGTGACGGTCGACCAACTCCCGTACCCGGAGCAGCCGTTTCGACGAGAAGCCACCCGTAGCCATCTGTCTCCTCCGCCGTCCCGGCCCGTTGGCAAGTTACACGTTGCGCTCCGACCCCACGCTCCGTGAGGATGCCGCGCCGCCGAATCTCTCGGTCGAAACCCATCGGCCTGGGGCTTCACCCGCCCTGCCAGCCCAACCACCCACGAGGTTCGGCAGGTTGGGAAGGGGCGAAAGACTCTCCGGCTGGTTCCGGGACGTGCGCGTCGGCTATCGAAGGCGGGACCGGATTCCCGGGACGACGATCGCGGCAGCGGCGACGTGGGTGAGGACCAGCGTCACCCGTGTGGCGGCGTCGACATCGCCGATGAGCAGGTCCGGGAGGAAGGACAGCACCACCAGCGGGACCGTCACCCGGACGAACGCCCGGGCCGGCCGGCCCGCCCACCGACGGCACGCGGCCGCCAGAACGACGCCCACCACCGAGCACACGAACCCCAGCTGGGCGAAATCCGGCAAAGGGGTCGGCTCGCCCGCGATCTCAAGCGACGCACCAACGGCGCGGGCCGCGACCGCGACCGCCGTGGCGGCCGCCGCGCCGACAACGGCCAACGCCAAACCCGGCCACCACAGCGCGCGACGGTTCGCCTCGGGGGATCCGGCCTGAGAGGTGAGCGAGGCAGTTCTGGACACGTCGGCCTCCTTCTCGGGAAGGGGCGACCGTGTGCCGCCCGCTGACCTACCCACGAACGACACCGACCGGATACGACACCGAACTGGCTCCATCTCGGCAGGTTCGCCCAACGGAGCGACCGAGCCCTCCCTGTGATTCGAGATCGTCGCTCCTGGTCCACCTCGGAGAGCGACAGCCGGCGCGGCAAGCGTCGGCAAGCAGCCTGACCCCAGGTGCGTGAAAGGTCTGCCTCCGGGAGGGCGGATGGCCTGGTCAATGGCCCGGATCGACGCCTGAGCTTCTTGGTCACCGGTTCGTAGCGGCAGCCGTCGTCGGCCGGCTGCCGTTCGCTCGGTGGATCTCCATGCGCTGGGTGCCGGGCACCGGGTGGTCCCGGTCCCGGCGGGCGGAGCGATCCCGCACGCGGTCGCCGCGCCCGTGGTGTCCAGTGCCAGGTAGTTCTGCTCGGGGCCCCGGAAGGCGTCGTGGCTGGGGATGACCGTGTCGGTGCTCAGCACCAGTTCCAGTGGATTGACGCTGCCCAGGTCGCCCTTGGCCGGCGCTGCGCCGGTGTCGGCCGCGCAGTCCTGGAGCACAGGTGACCATGGCGTCGTCGGGCGCCGGCGGGAGCGCCTTGCGGAACGCCGCCCAGTCGATCGGCCGGGTCCGCCGCATCGGACACGGATCGCTGCCCGTCGCCGCGCCGCTCGTCGCGACGGTTCGGGCCAAAAGCCGAGGACGCCCCTGCCCGTGGATGGGCGGGGCGTCCTCGGCTGTCCGCCTACCGGTACCAGTACTTGACGCCTCGGTGGTGGGAGCAGGTCCCCCGGAAGCTGGCACTGTAGGAGTAGGTGCCGTCCTTGCACTTCGCCGTCGCGCCGCGCGGATGGGGCGAGTTCGCTTTGCACACACCCGTGGTGTGGTGGGCGCACGACGCGGCCGCGGCACCGGTGGCAGTGGCCACGGGCGCCAGCAGCGCGCCCGCCATGACGGCCGCGGCCACAGCGCCCCGGAATCTGGTCAGCATGAAGTCCCCCTCGATGGTATGAAGATGCGATCTTGTCACCGTCGGTTGATCCTCACGGTGCGTTGCCGCCCCTTGATCGCCGGATCGTGACAGTCGTGGCCGACCCGTCACGGGGCGTTCGACCAACGCGTACGCCTGTACGGCAGGGTTGCGGCAGAGTGATCCAAGGCGCCCGCCCCCGCTCGGACGCGAGCGGCCCGTTCTTCCCGGTCGGCGGGCGCGAAGTCATCCTGGATCCACCTGCCGCCGGGGCGAGCCTGCGGGGTGGCCCACACCGGATCATCCGGACCTGGACGGCTGTGAAGACGCCGCGGGGTCGGCCCCGCGGCAGCGAGTCGGCGGCGGTCCTCCACCAGATCACGCAGGACGAACTACCGGTCCTGCGTGTGGACTCGCCGGCAAGGACGAGATGAGTCCGCCAGATCTCCGCGTCGATGGCATAGGCAGACTCGGCGGTTTCATGGTCGGCAACCGGACTCACCATGGCCAGCGCGTCGTTCCAAGGCCGCCGGTCCACGGCCGGAGCAGAGGTTTCCGGCTCTGCCCGCTTGTGTGCTGCCGTAGAGCACGAGGTGCTTGACCGCCACCAGCCTCGTGATGCTCGGCGGCAGAGTGATGACCTTCGTAGGTTCGCCGGGTTGGGGCTCAGGTCCTCGTGCCGATTGGATGTGACGACATGTCCGATCGGTGCGGGGAGGCGGGATGGCGCAGCCGGTCGCCATGCACGTACCCGGCAACCCGGAAGCCTCCATCTACTGGACTCCCGAAACAGGCGCACACCCCGTCTACGGTGCGATCCGGGGCCGCTGGGCCGTTCGCGGTTGGGAAACCAGCTCGGTCGGATATCCGGTCGAGGCCGAGCACGACCGCAGCGGCCTGCCCGGACGTGAGCAGAACTTCGAACGAGGTCGCATCGCGTGGTCGCCCGAGACTGGAGCATTCTTTGATCCACTGGTCCTCAGCGCCCCGATCGTCAGCGGCGGACTGGCCGCGCTCGGCGGCTCGGTAACGGTCACCATCAACGGCGACGGGTCGACGCGCTGGCAGGGCCATGCGCACGACAGCGGCGCGGACGGCTACGACTTCGGCATCACCGCAGTTGTGCGGGCCTCGTCCGGCCAGGCAGTGGCATTCGCGCACTATGGCCACGTGGGCGGCACTTTCACCTCCGGCTCCCGAAACAACGACTGGGACGAGAACGGACCAGTGCAGCCACTGGTCAGGGACCATCTTGCGGCCTTCAACGACACGCAGCTCGAGACCAATCTCGGATACGCCAGCGATATCGGCAGCACGCTCGAGAGCGCGATCGCCTGGCTGATCAAGTGGGAGGTCGGCAGTCTGCTCGGTCCGGTCGGGGCCATCGTGTTCGTCGGGCTGGAGATCGGTTCGCTGGTCAGCACCGGTTCGCTGGTGCCGGGTGCACGGCTCGCCGAGGGCATCCTGTGGATGGCCGGCCCGGCGAACACTCTGCTCGCGATCGCCGCAGAGGGAGTCGCCTCGCTCGGCAGCCGTACACGCGAGCTCACCGACGAGGAATACAACTGGGCGAACGCGGAGGTGTTCAGCGGGTCGCTGCCGCCCAGGGACAGGATCGTGCTCACGGACACCATCGGCGGCGGGGACCGCGCCTTCACCTTCCCCCGGTACGACGGGAAGATCACACTCAACATGGGTGCCGGTGCGTTCGACGACCCTCGCAGATACCCCAGCGGTGTTCCCGGACAGGTCTTCATCCACGAACTGGTCCATGCCTGGCAGATCCACCACGTGGCGATGGAACTCACCTTGTTGGCGGATGCCTTCGCCTCCAAGGTCTGCGAGGCGACGGGCGACAGCCCGTACGTCTATGGTCACGCTGGGCCCGCCTACGGTGACTTCAACCTGGAGCAGCAGGCACAGGTGGTCAGCGACTGGTTCGCCGGCAGCAAGGTGCCCGAGGGAACCAACCACACCGGGACACCCAAGGACGTCAGCAGCCCCTACTTCCGCTACATCAACGAGAACATCCGTACCGGAACCTACTGACGGACTGGCCTGGTGGATGCGGTGGCGGTGTCTTCCGAACCCCTTCCGCGTCAGGGCACCGACCGTTCTTGAGTTTGCTCGGGAGCGGTTGACGGGATCCTGTCCGATCGGAAGATCGGGCGGGATCATCGTCGTTTCCGGGGTGTCAATCCCCTCGAACTATCAGGGGCGTTCCACAATTTGCGGCGATCGGGTCGCGGCGCACAGTCTCGATGACTTCTCCAAGGCGTTCGTCACGCGGCCATTGCGCGGCATTAACTCGGAGTGCCGCGATCGCGGGAAGTGCCCAGTCTTCTTGCCAGTTGATGAGCTGAGTCCGGGCTTCCGGCCAAGTCGGCACCTATTCAGCGATGTTGAGGCCCTTGGTCACCCGTGGAAAGTATTCCTGCACTGGTGAGTTGTAGGCGAGAACGTCCCAGCGGTGGTCGCTGAGGTAGATGCCCCAGGTCGGACTCTGTTCGACGAGGGCGAGGAGAACTGGTGGTAACAGCCGGTCATGTGGGCTCGCGGGGTTCGCCTCCGGGGCCCCGCGGACAATCCGGTGGAGGATGTCCCACTCCGGCCTCCAGCGCAAGGATGCGGCGGACTGCATACGGAAAGGCGTCACTGTAGTTCGCTGGGCGCCCCGCTTCGATGGCGTTGTACCACCGGCGGGAGACGCCTGCCAGGCGCGCCGTCCGGGCTTGCGTGATCCCCGGGGTGTATCAACGGTCAGGCAATTCCCCCATCGTCGAGATCTGCGTGCACTGGTACGCGGGCCGCTCGAAGAGACACGTGTCCGCCTCGCCGGGGGACCGCAAGACGGTCAGGAAGTGCCTGGCGCCGGCAGAGGCGGCCGGGATCGTCCCGGGCGGCCCGCCCATGAGCGAGTCGGACTGGGCCAAACTGCTCAAGAGCTGGTTCCCGGAGCTGGCCGACCGGAAGCTGAACCAGGTCCGGTGGGGAGAGACCGAACCGCACCGCAACTACGTCAAGTCCCTGCTGGAGACCACAACGGTCACCAGGATCCATCAACGGCTGAGGGACGAGGGCGAGTTGATGGCGTCCTTGTCGACGTTCCGCCGCTGGGTCCACGAGAACCTGCCCGATGAGGCGGCCCGCTCGAAGGTCACGGTGCTGCGGGATGATGTCGAGCCGGGCTCGGAGGCCCAGATACGGCTTCCTGGGCAGTGGATCAAACCCGACTACCGGGAAACGGCACCGGTTCGTTCGGCGACAAGCTCCGCCTGGGCGGAAACCGCTCAGCTCCGCATGCGTACCGCACACGTTTCGTACGCCGTTCGTGCGACTCAGCCGAACGGCACGCCACCGGGTGCAGCGGAGGCCGGCGGCGGTGACACTCGGGGCATGTCCACCCCGCCGGAGCCGCCACCCAGCCCGGAGCCCGCGCGTTCGCCGGCGGCGACCCTCATGAGGAAGACGGCGTACATCGCCGCCCCGGGGACCATCGTTTTCGCATTGCTCTACTACTTCGGCAGCCTCTACATCAAGGCGTACTACACCACCCTCGGTGTTTTCCCCGAGGATCTCGGGTTCTCGATCCAGGGCACCGTCGCCAACAGCACGAACGTGATCTTCCTGCCCCTGTGTATGTTCCTGATCGGTGGCCTGATCTCGTTTCTGGCGCTCGGCTGGCTGGCGCAGCGGCTGGACGGACCGAGGCGTGCTGCTCGTCGCCGCATGGTGATCAGCTGGCTGCTCGCCCTCGGGGTGGGGGTGGTGCTGGTGGGTTTGGTGGCCTTCGGCTGGGAGGTCCTGCCGACGCAATGGGCACAGCAGTTCGTGCCGGCCCTGACGGTGGCCGTGGGGGCGACACTGGCCGTCTTCGCCGTCCAACTGCACCTGACCACGGACGCGGGTGCCCGGAACAGGCACCCGCCCGGCGACCGGATGTGGCTGGCCGGCGGCACACTCCTCCTGGCCCTGCTCACGCTGAGCCTGTTCTACGACATGACGCAGTACGTGGCGGCGGTCGGCCGCGGCGACGCAAGGTCGGACACCGACGGGGGCTACCGGGGCACCCAGTGGGTGGTGGTCCACTCGCGGGTGCCCCTGGCTCACTATGCGCCAGGCATTATCCCCAGGGACCACGGCCCCGGACTCGGCCCCTATCGCTACGAGTACCAGGGCTTCCGCATCATCGCGAAGGCACCGAACCGCTTCTACCTGGTCTCCCACACATCCCGATGGAACGACCGCGTCGTCGTCGCGTTGCCCGATGACGGCACCGTGTGGGTGGAGATCCGCGGCGTGATGTAAGGGCCTACGGCGTCGATGTGCCGTTCTCGGTGGGAGGCGGCGGCGTGGTGGTGGGTTCGAAAGGGGTGGGTGGCGCCGTCGTCGTGGGGCTCTCAGGGGTGGAGGTCTCAGAAGTGGGGGACTGCGTGGTCGAGGCCGCGTCCCCGACCGCGAAGCCGACCACGGGGTAGGTCGTGGTGGTGCCGTCCGCAGTCGTGATGACCAGTTCTCCGGAGTACGGCCCCGGCTGCGCCGGTGTGTGCTCGATGGTCGCCGCGCATGGGTTCGGCGGATGCGGGCCCAGGCAGTTGGTTCCCTGCATCCCTCCCTGTCCATTGCTCTCGGCACGGTAGGCGAGGTTCTGTAGCGGCTTGGGCTGCTCGCCGCCCCGGGCGTTGATCGCCACGTTGCCAGTGGTCGGCTTGTTCACCCTCGCCTGCGACATGTGGATCGTCGGCTCGGAGCCGCCCTCGTCGTCACTGCCCGGGAAGACTGAGGCGAGCGTCTCTGCCGCCTCCGGCGTCCCCGTGCCGTTTCCGGTCTCCTGCTGGCTGGTCCTCGGCGCGGTTCCTTCGCCCGAACCCGAGTCCCCCTTGCAGCCCGTCGTCGCCGCCAGCGCAGCGACCAGCACGGTGGCGGCAAGACAACGGATCCCCGCTGAAGTCATGGCGTCGGCCCTCCGCTCGCGGTCAAATCGGCCCTCAACGTCGCACACCCACCGCCTGGCTCTCCCACACCACCGCTCGACGACACCGCACCATCACTCGAACGGCACCCGTTTCAACACCGCGGATCAGCTCGCCGCCGAGCAAGTCATCGGGAACCATGGCGGTGACTTTGTACTGGCTCCGGGCTGGGTTGTCCGGCTCCGTCGTGACCGGAACTCCGGCGGGCTCGTGTCAGCACCCCAGCTGCTGCGAACAGCACGTTCGAGGTCAATAAGAAGCAATGGCGTCACGGTGAGCATCCTCGCAACGACCACTGACGACGGGTCTGATCTGGACCCGCCACGGCGGACACCTGGGGAATTGCGTGACGTTCGTCCTGGGAATTCCGGGCTCTGTCGCTGATCTTGTGATCGGGCTGTCCGGGGCCCGGCCTCACAGCCATCGCTTGGCGGCCTCGACGCTGTCGCCACCACTGCTGTTGAATGCGATTGCCGCTCTTGGCGCATGCTGGCGGATCAGGTTCACGATGTGCTCGAAGAGCGTCAGAAGCGGCTCGGGCTTGCGTATCCCGCCCCCGATGACCACGACGTCCCACTCGCGCTCGGCCAGCACTTTAACCATCGTGGACTCGGCCGAGTCATCCAATGCGATCAGCGTCATGGGCCGCATCGATGCCGTGCTCGCCAAAGCGAGCCAGTTCCCTGTCGAGGCCGGCGCGCAGAACGTCGCCGTCCGTACCCGGCACTGTGTGCGGATCGATTCCACGTATGAGAGCAGAGGTCATGTCCAGTGCAACGTTCATCGCGACCGCTCCGGTTCCTCGTTCTCCACGGCGCCACGATACCGACGCGCCGTGGGCTGGCGCAGTGACCATGTCGTCGAGAGCGCGGACAGCCGTCGTGACGACCAGGTCCCTCGATCCCGAACTCCGCGATAGGCATGGACAATCGGGAGGCACCGACATGGAGAATGGCAGACATTCAAACCATCCAGGATGGGGAAACGCATCGATGCCGGATCAGCGGGCAGGTTTCTCCCAGGTCAGCGAGTACCGGCGCAACACATGCCGACGGTAGCGCACGCCGGGCAGCAGCCGCCGGGCAGCAGTCCGCACCTGCCCATAGCTCATCTGCGGGTCGGTGACCGGCATGCCCTGCGGGCCACGCGCGCGACGCAGCACCTTCGCGATCCGCACGATCGGGGCAGCCGCGATCAACATCGCCCACTCCGTCACGCTCGCCTCGCAGGCCAGACCGACCACCACCAACATGCCGCCAGGCCGCAGCAGCTCACGCATGCGGACGAGAGCCGCCTCGAAGTCCATGTGATGGATCGTGGTCACCGAGCAGACGAAGTCGTACGCCGCACCTGGAAGTTCGGCGGTGAGGAAATCGCCCTCGACGAAGGTGAGTTGCGGGTGGCCGGCAGCGGACTCGCATGCGCAGGCGATCATGTCCGGCGACTTGTCGATCCCGGTGACGTGCTTTGCCCGCTCGGCAAGCTTCCGAGCCAGCAACCCGTCTCCGCAGCCAACGTCCAGGGCCTCGCCGCACCCCTCGGGGACAGCCCGAAGGATGCCCGGGTGCCGGGCGACGTTGGTGTTCCAGTACGGCTCTGCGGCGGAACGGCGCATCGGGCCATCGTAGAGGCCGGTCATGGCCTGCCGAGTGCACACCGACGGATTCGCCGTCCCCATGGGGGATGATCGTAGGGATGGGGACTGACGTGACGCCGATCATGCAGATCGCGGGGAAATGCCGGTGAAACCGAGCGTCGCCCGCATCACCCGCGAGGGTGACCAGCCCGGCGTTGGTGTGCTGCGGCGAGATGCCCACGGAGGCCGCCACGGCGCCACGTCCGGACACTGTTTCAGCAGATCGTCGGTCACCGTACACAGCGCTCTCGCGAGAGTGTCCAGGTTGTTCGTCACGTAACGGTCTGGGCCCCGTCGTTCTCGTCTCCGTGAGCACTCCTTGCGTTCCTGAGCGCTCCACATGGCGCCTTTGGTCCCGTTGAAGCGCTTGGCATGCCGAGGACGCCCGCGGGAGAGAGTGGGCTACGCATTCGACGACACCAGTCGCGTACGAACGAGCGCGCCCAACATCGCGGCGCCCGCTCCCACCGCTGCAAGGTGCAGGACGGCCGCGAGCGCGAGGTTTTCCGGCAGGGCCGCATCGGCCGGTTGCGCGACCGCCAGGTACAGGGTGAACGCCGCGGCCCGCGACCTGCTGCTGACCGGGCGGCTCGTCGACGGCGCGGAAGCGGTACGGTTCAACCTGGCCACGCCAGCGTTCCCGACGCCGAACCGGACAGCGCCACAAGCGACGTGCTCGCGTCGATCACCGCGCCCCCCAGCGGCGGTGCACGCCGCCAAACAGGCCGTCAATACGGTCCTGGCGCCGATCCGCGGGACCGCGGCAGTTCCAGCCCTCGCGCTCGGATTCCACATCACGTGATGGGTGATGGAGATCAGGGATCGAGAGGCCGTCCGCGCCATCCACGAGAGCGGACGGGGCATGCTCGCGGCAACGAACGCCCTACGGTGCGCCCGGTCGGGGTCAAGCCCGCAGGTAAGTGAGCACGGCCAGGACCCTGCGGTGGGTCTTGTCCGTCAGAGGTAGGTCCAGCTTGGTGAGGATGTTGCCGATGTGCTTGCCGATCGCGGCTTCGGAAACCACCAGCTCCTTGGCGATCGCACCGTTGGACTTGCCTTCGGCGATCAGTGCAAGCACCTCGCGTTCGCGCGGGGTGAGCTGCTCCAGCGGATCGCGGCGGCGGCGCAGCAATTGGCGCACCACCTCGGGGTCGACCACCGTCCCGCCGTCCGCCACCTTGTGCAGCGCTTCCACGAATTCCTCAACCTGGCCCACCCGGTCCTTGAGCAGATAGCCGACCCCCGATCCGTCGCCGGAGTCCAGGAGCTCTGCGGCGTACGTCCGTTGCACGTACTGGCTGAGGACCAGGACCGGCAGTGTGGGGTGCTTCGCGCGCAGCCGCACTGCCGCGTGCAGACCCTCGTCCTGGAAACCGGGCGGCATGCGTACGTCCGTCACCACGATGTCGGGGGCATGCTCCTCGACCGCGGCGACCAGTGCCTGCGCGTCCCCGACGGCCGACACCACCTCGTGGCCGCAGCGGCTGAGCAGGCCGATGAGCCCTTCCCTCAGCAGCACGCTGTCCTCGGCCAGCACTACGCGGAGTGATCGGCCGCCTTGGTCAACTCGCAAGGAAACTCCACACGCAACAGAGTCGGTCCACCCGGCGGACTGGTCAGGGCAAGTCTGCCATCCAGGACCGATACCCGGTCCGCAAGACCGGTGAGGCCGCTGCCCGCCGAGGCGTCCGCGCCGCCGCAGCCGTCGTCGCGCACCTCGAGGAACAGGCGTCCGTCGCGATGACCGCCGCTCACCTGCGCGCGATCGGCCCCGCTGTGTTTGGCGACGTTGGCCAGCGCCTCGCAGACCACGAAATACGCCGCGGATTCGACCGCCTGGGTTGGCCGGCCCGGCAGTTCGAGGCCGACGTCGACGGGGACCACACAGCGGTCCGCGGCGTCGGCGACCGCGGCTTGAAGGCCGTAGTCCGTGAGGACCTTGGGGTGGATGCCGTGGATGAGCTCGCGCAGCTCCGCGAGCGCCTTGCCCGCCTCCTCGTGGGCCTTGGTGAGCTGGTCGGCGAGCGGGCCGGGCGGGGCATCGAGGCGGGCCAGCCCGAGGGCCATCGTCAGGGCCACGAGGCGCTGTTGGGCGCCGTCGTGCAGATCGCGCTCGATACGGCGCCGCTCGGCCTCAAAGGCATCCACCAACCGGACGCGGGAGCGAGCCAGTTCGACCACCTTGGCGCCGAGCTCGCCCTCGCGGGAGGCGATCAGCAGCCGGGCCAGCTCGGCGCGGGCGCCCGCCGTGACGCCGAGCACGTAAGCACACGGGACCATCAGGAGCAGGCCCAGCACCGCGACGCCGAAGGCGGTCGGCCAGGTGGTGACCGTCCACTGCTTGAGCACCTTCGCCTCATGGCCGTCACCGACCGTGGCCATCAGCAGCGGGGTGGAGACCATGGACAGCGGGAAGAGCAGGGCGACCGTGATCGCCAGCGCATCGACCGGCCACAGCAGCCCGGCGAACAACAGCGCGTACCCGAGCTCCCGCCAGGTCGCCTGTTCGCGCAGCCGGGTGGTCAGCCAGCCCCACAGTCCCGGCGCGGCCGGCACCTGGTGCCGGCCGGACACCGGGTTGCGGTCGATCAGGCGCAGCCTGCGCCGCTCCACCTCGGCCAGCGGGATCCCGCTGAGGGCGACCAGGACGAGCAGCGGCAGCCCCACCAAGACGATGGCGAGCGCACCGCAGAGCGCCGCTACCGTCACGATCCCCACCAGGGCGGCGGCGCCGGTCACCGCGCCGGTGAGCAGATACGCGGCGGAGCGCCAGGGCCAGGCCGACAGCAGGAAGCCCGGCCGGGACATGGCCTGCCATACGTTCCGAGGGTGCATGTGCATGACCGTAAGTGGCCCCACCGGTCCGGTGCCATCGGTCCAGGGCGCGTATCGGGGGTATGCCTGGCCCTACCCCAGGTCTCGTTCTGGCCGTACTGCGTCACGAGGCGCTTCCGAGGTTTCGTGGAGGCATCAACGAGCCGAGGAGCAGGTACTGGTGGGGGACACATGACCAACGACGCGATCCGATTGCGCTCCGTGACCAGGCGGTACGGCTCGGGCGGCACGGCCGTAGCCGCCCTCGACCAGGTATCGCTCGCCTTCCCGAGGGGGACCTTCACCGCCGTGATGGGCCCCTCCGGGTCCGGCAAGTCGACCCTGCTGCAGTGCGCCGCGGGCCTGGACCGGCCCACGTCGGGCTCGGTCACCGTGGGCGACACAGAACTGACCACGCTGAGCGAGACCGAGCTGACCCTGCTGCGCCGCGAGCGCATCGGCTTTGTGTTCCAGGCGTTCAACCTGCTGCCCTCGCTGACCGCCGAGCAGAACGTGGCCCTGCCGCTGCGGCTGGCCGGCCGCCGCCCGAAGAAGGCACAGGTGCACGAGGTACTCCAACAGGTCGGACTCGGCGACCGGGCGCGGCACCGCCCGACGGAGATGTCCGGCGGCCAGCAGCAGCGAGTTGCCCTGGCCCGCGCCCTGATCACCCGCCCCGAAGTGCTCTTCGGCGACGAGCCGACCGGCGCGCTCGACTCGCAGACCAGCCGCGAGGTGCTGACCCTGCTGCGCGGCATGGCCGACCGGGGCGGCCAGACGATCATCATGGTCACCCACGACCCCGTCGCCGCCTCCCACGCCGACCGCGTCGTCTTCCTCGTCGACGGCCGTGTCAACGGCGAGCTGATCGGCGCCTTGGCCGAGGACATCGCGGCGCGCATGACCAAGCTCGAGGCGGCGCCGTGCTGAGCACCACGCTGCTCACCCTGCGCTCCCGCTGGATCACCTTCGTCGGCAGCTTCGTCGCCCTCTCTCTGGGCGTGGCGCTGATCGCCGTGATGGGGTTGGCCCTGGCGTCCTCGCTGGACGCACCCGACCGGGGACCGGAGCGGTTTGCCGCCGCGCGGGTCGTCGTCAAGGGCCAGGACACCCTCAAGGTGCCCACCTCGATCGGTGACCGCACCCGGAAGCTCGCGCAGCCGCGCGCCGTGCCCACCGACGCGGTTGCGAAGCTGCGGGATCTCGGGACCGTCGTCGAGGACCGGTCGTTCGCTGTGCGGGCCGAGGGCGGACCCGCCGATCTGGTGGGCCACCCCTGGTCCACGGCGGCCTTCGCGCCGTACGAACTCGACGCGGGACGCGCGCCCGATGCCGCGGACGAGGTCGTCGTCAGCGGTGACTGGGCCCGTCCGGGCACCCGGGTGCGGACCGACGGCGGCACGGTGCGCGTCGTCGGCACCGCGGCCGGGCTCGGCTTCGAGAACGCCGTGTTCTACACCGACGCCCGTGCCGCCGAACTGTCGCCGCGCAGTCTCCAGCTCGTGGTCGACGCCGATGCGGCGGCCGTGCGCGAGGCGGTGCGCGGCAGCGAGGGCGTCCAGGTCCTGACCGGGGACGCGCGCCGGTACGCGGACGCCGACCCCGACCGGGACAGTGAGGCGCTCACCGCGATGAACGCCATGTTCGGCACGGCCGGCGGCGTCACCGGGTTCGTGTCGGTGTTCGTGGTGGCCTCGACCTTCGCGTTCGCGGTGGCCCAGCGGCGCCGCGAGTTCGGGCTGCTGCGCACCGCCGGGGCGACCCCGGGCCAGATCCGCCGCATGGTCGTCTACGAGGCGCTTACGGTCGGTGTGCTCGCCTCGGCCGCCGGCTGTGTGCTCGGTTCCTACGGGGCTCCGAAGCTCGCCGAGTGGGCGGTCGACGAGAGCCTTGCGCCCCGCTGGTTCACCATCGGCGACTACACCTGGCCCTACCACATGGCCTTTTGGACGGGCCTGTTCGTGGCCCTGTGCGGCGTGCTGGCCGCGTCCTGGCGGGCGGGGCGCACCGGTCCCACCGAGGCACTGCGCGAGGCGTCCGTGGACACCCGGCCGATGACATGGGGCCGCTGGCTGTTCGGCACGGCCCTGCTGATCACCGCCGCCGTGACACTGACCATGGCCCTGGTGACGAACCCGGGCGACCTGCTGCAGCGCAAGACCTATGTGAGCCGGCCCATGCTGCTGATCACCGCGGTCGCGCTGCTCGCGCCGGTGCTGGTGCGGCCACTGGCCCGGCTGATCGCCTGGCTGCCGGCCCAACTACCGGGCGCCGGCGGAATGCTGGTGCGGGAGAACGCCGCCACCGGGGTCCGCCGCACCGCCGCCGTCGCGGCGCCCGTGCTGGTCACGGTCGCGCTGGCGGGCTCGCTGCTCGGCGCCACCGCCACCCTCAACGAGGCGAAGGCAACCGAGGTGCGCGATCAGACGGCCGCCGACTTCGTGGTCACTCCGGCGGGCAACGCCGGCTTCGACGAGGCGACGCTGCAGCGGCTTCGGGCCGTGTCCGGTGCCGAGGTCTCGGCGAGCTCGTCGAGCCCCGTGTACGTCCTGGAGGACGGCGTGGCGCTCATCAGGTCCGATGCCAGGGCCGTCGAGCCCGAACCGCTCGCGACAACGGCCCGTCTCCCGCTCGCTGCGGGGAAGGTGAGCGACTTGGACGACGACTCGATCATCGTCAACGAGGAGTGGCAGAAGCACACCGTGGGCGAGCGGGTGGACGTATGGCTCGGAGACGGCACGCGGAAGTCCCTGAAGATCGCCGCGGTCATGACCATCGGCACCGGCAACAACGGCGTCTACGTCACCCCGCGCAACGCCCCCGCGGCGCCCGTCGACCGGGTCGACGTACGCCTCTCGGACGATGCCGACGCGGGCACCGTGGCCGCCGGTCTGCGTCAGGCGGTGCGCGCGTCGGGCGGGGAGGTCCTCACCAGGGACGCCTGGGTGCGTGCGACGTACCCCGAGACCAACCGGACGACCCGGATGGGCTTCTTCCTGGTCCTCGGGATCGCCCTCCTCTACACCGGTATCTCGCTGGCCAACACGATGGTCATGGCGACCTCCGACCGGGTCCGCGAGCTGGCTGTGCTGCGGCTGGCCGGCGCCACCAGGTGGCAGGTGCTGCGGCTGGTGGGCGCCGAGGCACTGATGGTGGTCATGGTCGGCGGACTGCTGGGAGCGCTGGTCGCCGGGCTCAACCTGGTGGGGATGTGGGGCTCGCTGCGCCTGCTCTCGGTGCGGACGTCCATCGAGATCCCGTGGGCGACGCTCGCGGCGGCCCTGGGCGTCTGCGCGGTGCTCGCCCTGATCTCGGCGGTCGTTCCGGCCGGCCTCTTCCTGCGCCGTAGGGCGGTGGAGCTGGCGGGCGTACGCGAGTGACCTCTGACCGGCGCCGGCCTGCCGGATGCCGCGGTGCCCCAGCAACCGGGCATCCCCCTACCAGCAAGCGTCGCTGCTTCGGCGGGTGGGGAGCGAGACCGTGCGTGCACTCGTCGATGGGGGGCGGTGCGGCAGTGAGTGCCCAGTGCCTGTGCGACCTCGGCGGCGAACGCGTCGAACTTCCGTCTGTTGCCCGCCACGACCCTCAACTTCCCCTGCAGTCACGGTCTCTACGCTATGAGGGGGAGGTCAGGTTCCGCCGCCTGCGGATCCGCTGGGAGATACGCGACGACATCCACGAAGCCTTCCTCGCTCTCGGATGCGCACTGCTCTGTCGGCGACGGCTCAACTCAGCTGTCGCCCGCTAGTTCTTCTGCAGTGCGCGGGTGACACCCGCGATGACGGCGGTCGTCAGCACCCAGCCGAAGGCGATCAGCAGGTAGGCCAGCCACTGGAGACTGTCATTCGACCAATACCAGGCCGTGCGCTGACCCAGACCACCGATGGGGACCAAGAGGTCGAGCGTGTAGACGAGAGGCTGGAACGGGACACCGTCGCCTCGTTGGACCGGGTTGGGGGCGTGCATGCCGAAGGTCAGCGTCCCCAGCCCGGTCAGCGCGAGGAGCCAGACGCCGGCCAGCCAGGGACGGTAGCCGTAGCCGACGGTCGCATCGAGCAGATGCCCCCACGCCCGCCCCACCGGATGCAGCGTGCTGCGACGGTGACGCTGTTTGGCCAGAAGCACCCGGCGGGCATCGTCGTCGTGGCCGGCCTTCCGGTACCAGCTCGCCAACTGCTCGTAGGGCTGCGGGCTGTAGCCGGGGCTGCGTCGTATCCACTCCACACGGTATGCCGCAGACTGCCGACGCCCCATCGCCTCCCGCCGTTCGCCCCCCTCAACCGCCTTGATGGAGCCGTAGACGAAACCGTCCAGTTCCACCACGTCCGGCCAGCTGTGCTCGCTGTCGTGGAGGTAGGACACCTGCGCGCCCCGCAGGTCCACCGCGCCGGACGGCGGTCGGGCGGGGGTGAAGTCGAAGTCGGCAACCTGCATCAGAAGGCCGGCCAGGGCCGGGCCCTCACCGTCGGGTGCCGCGTTCAGGACGGCTCCTTCGAAGGTCAGGCTGTCCGAGACCCGGGCGCCCCGCAGCCTCACCGTCCCGTCCGCGGCGAAGCCCCCGGAGAAGTTGAGCGTCGACGCCACCACGTTGTCCAGGGCCAGGGCCAGTCCTCGCGGACCGGGGCGCCCCAGCGGCACGGGGCACTCCAGGTGTGCACCCTGCATGTACAGTCCACCCGGCAGCTGCGCTCCCAGCAGGCGTATCCCGCCACGGGCGGTGAACCCGTGCATGCAGAAGACGCCGCCCCCCGTGTCAAGGCCGTCCGCGATCACAGACCACCCCTCGGACACACACACCCGCGTGCCATTCAGCACCAACTCGCCTGCCACCGAGGCATTCAGAAGATCCAGGCACCCCTCCACCCGCGACCGCGACAGGTCGAGGTGCCCCTCGACACGCACCAGAGCGACGTCGAGGCCGGGCAACCGGCTGTCCACCATGCGGATCGTCCGAGTCGACGCCCCTTGGAACTTCGGCGCGTTCTCGAACCAGCACCCCTCGATCCGGAGAGCCTGACCGAGCTCAACGTCCGACAGATCCAGACAGCCACTTATCCGTGCGCCGGAGAGCTCCAGGCAGGCGGCGACGCCTTGTTGCGTGGCGTTCGCACCCGAGAGCAACGCCGCGATCACGGCAGCTCGAACCGTCCGCTCGGGGCCCCACTGCCCACCCTCGACGACACGGTCGTCCTCCGCTGCTCCTGTGCGCAGGTCCACGCGGCGTCCCTCGGGGAACGCGTCCCACAGCTCACGCTCCGGTGAAGTCAACTCGTCGTATGAGAGCACTCATGCAGAGTAGCGATCTCCCTCGCGCTCGCCTTGCCCGACTGCTCGCGGATCGTCGGGCGGACCATTCCGTCAGGGGTTCTTGATCGTGGCTCACGGCCTTTCGTCCAGTCAGCGGGTGATCGAGATGGCGAAGGGCACGAATCCGCTGGACCGGATTACGTGAGGTACGAACAGGACTGCGGCCTCGGCGGCCTGCGCGGTCTCGATCCCGCCGAGGTCCGTGATCCACTCCCGGTGCCAGCCGAGGTCTTCGAGAAGCCCGTGGACGACCTGCTTGGCCCCCAGATCTTCACCTGAGAGGAAGGCGGTGGGCGACTGGACGAGTGCGGCAGGCGCTGTCATCACCGTGTAGAGCATGGTGTTGAGCGTCTTGACGACGCGTGTGGCGGGGAGTGCAACTTGGAGTTGCTCCCCGAGGCTTGAGCCGGGGTAGAGCAGGTTCGCGGGCAGTCCGTCCGGTCCGTCGACGGTGGCGTTGGAGACGTCTACGAGGATCTTGCCCTCCAACTGCTCGCGCAGAGCGAGGAGCCGTTCCAGCGAGCCCGCGCCCGGCGTGGCGTTGATGACGATCTGCCCTGTCCGGGCAGCATCGGCGGCAGCGCCTGGCGAGCGGTCCGCCACGGTCACCTCATGTCCGGCCCGGGTGAGGGCTGCGGACAGGCTGCCCCCGACGCGGCCGTTTCCGAGTACGGCGATCATGGTCATGCTGATCTGGTCCTTCCAGTGTTCATGGTTCTCAAGGGTGGTCAGCGCGAGAGCGTGGCGACAGCATCGGCGTGCACACCGGGCGCAGCGGCCAGCAAGCTCTCGCTCTCCGGCGTCCAGGGACGGCCCTCGGCGTCGGAGATACGTCCGCCGGCCTCGGCTACGAGCAGTGCGCCGGGCAGCAGGTCCGCGCGGGCCCCGGCGAACTGCCAGAAGGCGTCGATCCGCCCGGCGGCCACGTTCAGCAGGTGCAGGGTCGCGGGCACAGACGTCCGTACCACGAGCGCGTCGAGCAGCATTGCGGTGATCGAGGAGCCGATGCGCCGCACGGTCGCTTCGTCCTCGTCCGGCCGGGCCTGGCTCGTGGCTACGAGGCTCAGTCCGAGGTCCGTGGTCTCAGAAACGCGCAGCGGCCGGCCGTCGAGGTAGGCGCCGCCGCCTGCGAGCGCGGTGTAGGTCTCGCCGGTCAACGGCAGGTGGATCGCGGTGAGCACCGGCCGGTTCTCGCGCACGAGTGTGGCGGTCACCGCCCACTCCGGCAGGCCGTGCAGGTGGTTGACGTTACCTTCAGCAGGATCCACGACCCACCATTCGCCGGGAGGCAGGGCCCCGCCTTCGAGCCCTTCCTCAACCCAGCCGGCCATCGGGCGCAGGAGCGCGAGGCGTGGGCGCAGGACATCGAGGGCCGCGTCGTCGTTGGCGGCGAGCGCGCGCATCAGCTCTTCGCGCGTCCGGTAGCGGACCACGCCGCTGAACCGCTCCCGCAGCGCCGAGCCGGCCGCGCCTACGGCGATCGCGGTCTGCGCGAGCAGCTCGGCGTCGGACACGGAGCCGGTGGTCGCGGCATTTCCAGTGCTCTGAATCGATTTGGGCATGGCGGTACTCCCATCTCAGCAGGGGATGAAGCCGAGGGCGAAACCGTCGATCATTGCGCCCGCACCTCGAAGGTATGAGCACCAAGCATTAACCTCAAGTGCATGTAATGCATGGCTAGAGTGACTCACATGCAATTGGATTTGAACCTGCTCGCCGCGCTCGATGCGCTCCTCGAGGAAGGAAGCGTGGCTGGCGCGGCCGAACGCCTGCACGTGACCGCCCCAGCGATGAGCCGAAGCCTCGGCCGGATCCGGAGAACAACGGGGGATCAGATCCTGGTGCGCACCGGGCGCACCATGACTCCGACGCCGTACGCGATCGCTGTTCGGGAACAGGTCCACGATCTGCTGCAGCAGGTCCAAAGGGTGCTGGCACCGAGCCGTGAACTCGACCTCATGACACTCGAGCGCACCTTCACTCTCCGCTGGCACGATTCTCTTGTCGCCCTCAGCGGTCCCGCGCTACTCGCGGAGGTCCGTAAGCAGGCACCAGGCGTGCGGTTGCGCTTCATCGCGGAATCGAGCGTCGACACCCCCGGGCTGCGTCGCGGCGAAGTCGACCTCGAAGCGAACGCGAACCGCCCGACCCAGCCCGAGATCCGCGCCGACCAGGTGACCGAAACCCGCCACGTCATCGTCATGCGGCGAGGGCACCCGCTCGCCTATGCCGAAGCCGTCACCGCCGCGCGGTACGCCGAGGCCGAGCACATCACCATCTCGCGGCGCGGAAGGTTCGACAACGCTCTCGACGAGGCTCTGGCGCGGCTTGGCCTCACCCGTCGTGTGGTGGCGACCGCGCCCACCGAAGGGGCCGGGCTGGAGTTCGTGCGCGAGTCGGACCTCCTTGTCACGGCCCCCGAATCCACGACACGCTCAGCGGCTGCGGATCTCGGTCTGATCCTGGTCCCGCTGCCGTTCGAACTGCCTTCGGCCCCGGTGTACCTGTCTTGGCATCAGCGCTATGACACCGACCCCGCACATGTGTGGCTACGTGAACTGGCGCGGACCGCGCTGGCCGGTCCGACGAGAGGCCGGAATTAGGCGGCGAGGCGGCCGGCGGTCGGGAAGGTGCTGCCGTCGCCGGCCTCGATCAGGATGCGGGCTCCGGACCTGGCGCCGACTCCTGGCATGCACGTCAGGATTTCCGGAAGAGGGTGGGCCGCCGGCAGTTCCTCGATCCGCCTGGCCAGCAGCTTGTTGCACCGCTGCCGGCCTCAGCACGGTCCGGGGGTGTTGCCGTGGCGGTCGAGTCTGGTGCACCGGCGCTCGCCTCGGCGGCCGTCTGTTGGGCATCGGTGCGGGCGGGAGTGGCGGACGGTGTGGGCAGCAGGGGAAGCGGGGGCGGTGCGGCGGGATCGGCGGATGCTTTCAGCAGAGCCGGGAACACGGCATCGTCCCTGTCCGAGCCGGCTGCTCTTGAGCCGTTGCGGGCCGGTGGGGGAGCTGCGCTGTCGTCGCCGGGCGGCGGTTCCCGTTGCGGGCTTGTCGCGGCCTGTACTGTGCCGCCGGGTTCGCCGGGAACGTGCTGCCATGCCCCCTGCGCCTTGGCGGCGGGCTGTCCGGAGACGGCGAGCGCTGTGACGATCTGCTGGTAGGCGGCATGGTCCAGGCGCTGCACGATGATGTCCGTGCCGAGATGGTCGAAGCGCTGCGGCGTCGTGGCGGAGACGGCCAGGATGTCCGCCTCGGGGAAGTGGCCGGCGGTGGTGCCGGCCGGGGCGATCAGCGTGACCGGGATCTGCGGGCTGGTGCCCAGGACGTCGGCGAACTGCCAGGCCGTGTCGGTGTCCAGCGCCGTCGCGCACAGCACCACGTAGGGGTGGTGGGCGGTCTCGGGCATCTGATGCACTTCCAGCAGCCGCTCGGTCAGATCACGCAGTGCGTGCGCGGGCCGGCGCATGTGCGCGATCCGGGAACTCGGCAGCAGACTCGGCAGGTCCTGGCCGAACCCCACGGCGACCACCTCGGCATCCTGGGCCCACGGGCTCATGCCCGGCTCCAGCGCCGGCGACGTGCACACCTCGCTGATGTGCACGGGGTTGCCGTCCAGCAACAGGACAGGCAGCTGCGCGAGGTCGGCCAGGACGAGGTCACCGGCTTCGGTGCTGCCCACCGTGACCAGGGCGGGACAGGGTGCGGCAAAGGGTGCGGGCCGTGTCCTCGTCCAGGAGCTCGGCGCCGTCGGGCAGCTGCCACCATCCGGCCGCTCCCGCCGCGAACGGTGGCGACGGAGCCTTCGGTCTCGGCCATGAGCCGTCCTCAACTCGCCATCCCGGCGAGGCTGCAGCGCCGTCCTCGACCGGGACGGATACGCCGGCCTCGTCGTGATTCCCCCGGCGAGGTCAGTTCCGGCGGACGGTCGCGGCGGGGCGGTGGTGTGGTTCAACATGGAGTGTGCGATTCGATTCCGTTCCCATGCCGGCGACAGTCGAGGCCAGGCCTCGTGACAGCCGTGGCTATCCCGTGCCCGCCATCACCCCGTGGGAGGGCGACGAGCCCCGGTTCGCGCTCACCGACTACGGGCGCAGCGTCGAGTGTGCGCGGCAGCGGCTGTGCTCGGTCTGCAACACCCTGGTGCCCAGAGGACCGGTGTGGCGGGTGGTCGGCGCCGCGGAGAGTGCCGCGATCCGCGAGGCGCTCGCTGCCGGGCGGCCGTACCGCAACATGGCGGCGACCCTGGAGGCTCCGGGGCACCGCGCGTGCATGCTCTACGCCTCGATGGTCTGCCCGTATCTGGCGCGCCCCAACGCGCGGCGGGGGTTGACGGCACAAAGCCCGGACGACATGACCGCGCATGTCGTCCGGGGCGCTGTTCGTGGGGACATGGGTGCCGTGGTGGGGTACGGCGACTACGAGTTCGCCGTCACCAAGGCCCAGGTCCTGTTCCGTTTTCTCGATGTGGTCGAGTACCTGCCGCATGACACGGCCGACCAGCACCTGCCGGAGCTCCAGGCTGAACTCGCCCGCTCCGGCGGCCGGTTGGGTGGCAGTCAGCCGCGGTAGGCGGGCAGGCCGGTGCGGTTGGAGACCTTGACGGGCTTGCCGAAGCCGTGGGCGGTCTTCGTGATGGTGTACGTACCGGTGGGGGCACGGAAGGCGATGGTCTTGCCGTTGGGCGACCAGGTGGGCTCGGTGTAGTCGGTGGTGGCGTTGGGGGTGACGTCCTTGACGACGTTGGTGGAGCCGCCGAAGTCCTCGACGAAGAGGTGGTCGTGCCCGTGGACGGAGCGGACGAATACGACCTCCTCGTTGTCGGGGGAGAGCGCGGGCTCGGAACCCTTGGTCAGCGCGCTGCCCTGCTGACGGATGTAGTCGTCGCGGATGTAGACCTCGCCGGTGCGGGTGTTCTCGTAGACGGAAGTCCCGTACTTCCCGCCGACGTTGGGCCAGGCGTTGCCGGTCTGCGGGACGTTGCCGCTGCCCGGGTCACCGTTCAGGCTGATCCGGGCCGGCCTGCCATGGTCGCTGGTGGCCTTGACACCCTCCAGCACGGTGCTGCCGTGGATCTTGGCGGTGAACAGGAGGTTGTTCTTCGCGGGGATCTGATTCGACCTGTCGACCGCGGTGACCTGCCAGGTGGGGTGCGACCAGGTCTGCCCGCCGGGGTTGGCGGCGACCGTCACCCGGTGGGTGCCGTCGGGGTTGGCGACGTCCAGGTTGCCGTGACCGTCGATGAAGGCGGCCTTGGTACCGCTGGGGTTCCAGGCCAGGTCACGGACGATGGTGCCGAAGTCGATCGACCTGCCGTTGACCAGGACCTGGCGGGTGCCGTCGCTGACGGTCAGACCCCTGGGCACGGTGAGCGTGTGGGCGGACGCGGCTGCGGCGACCATCGCGGCGCTGCCCCTGGCATCGCCGCTGGAGGACGGAGCGGCCATCGCGGTGGCGGCCGCGCCGCTCAGCGTGAGCAGCGCCGCAGCGCCGACGGTGAGGCCGGCTGCGGTGCTCCGACGGGTACGAGTGGACATCGAGGTTCCCCCAGGACTATGGATGACGCTGCGACTGAAGTCTCGCGGGAGCCGACCACTGTTTATGCGGGACCTGAACCGGTCCGCTCGGCATGCCGTCCCTTCGCGATGAGAGAAGTCTTCCGGCAGAGCATGCCGAAGCCGTGCGTCAGCTGTCACAACTGTGCAATAGCGGGTCACATGGAATGAAGAAGCGCCAGCCGGACCACGGCAACCCCCGGACCTCCCGGTCGAGTGATCAAGTTCGACCTGCTATTCGACGACGGACGTTGAAGATCGAGCTGACTGAGCGTTTTCCAGCCTCAAGCTGACGCGTGGTGAAGGACGAGGACATCCTTCACGACGTCGGTGATTCGGTTGGTGCTGCAGCGGAGCTCAACCTCAAGCACGTGATCGTCTACTTTCAACAGGTCGCCGGCGCCACGGACTTCGCCCGCCAGTTCGGCCACACCCTGCGTACCCTCCCACCCGAGCAGCGCCCGCCCTGGGTCGGCGCCCTGTCCATCTCCTCAATCAACGGCAACCACACACCCGACCAACGCGCCACACTCCTGAACGACTTCGCGAACGCCGACCGCGCGGTGAGCACCAATGCCCAGGTTCTGTCCGAGGGCATCGACCTGCCGGCCGTAGATGCGATCGTGTTCGCCTCCCGCACCGAGAGCGTGCGCCGCTCTCGATGAAACGAGCGGCACCAAGCAGGTGCATGTGCACGCAACTATTTGGGGAGTGATCTCCATGCCGTTGGGAATCGCTTGATCGATTGGGATCGTCGGCCCTGGTCAGCGGATTTCGTGAACGATCCACCAGCCAGAACCCCACGGTCCCGGAGACCGTGGGGTTCTGTCGTTCGTTCATCAGTTGTGCGCGCCGCGCCTCAGACCGCCTCCAGCGGGAAGCGCACGTCCCACCTCGGTTTCAGCTGGTCCGTGTTGCGGCCCACCAGGAACTCGGGGCGGGTCGGATGGGGTGGGGCGTTGTCGACGGAGTTGTACGAGACCATCAGCAGCGCCCGTCGGTCGGGGGACGCGTTGTCCGACGAGGAATGCACGATGTTCGGGTGGAAGGCCTGGATCGTGCCCGCCCTGCCGGTCGCCCGTGTGCTGCCGAAGGAGTCGATCAGTTCCCGGGCCCGGTCGGCTTCCATGGTGTGCTCGGGGTCCGCGTCGAAGTTCCTGCGCCAGTCGCTCCTGTCGCCCGGCGTGACCTTGCCGGGGCCGAGATAGCCCAGGCGGTGGGAGCCCGGGATGAGATTGAGCGGGCCGTTGTTCTCATGGACGTCGTCCAGCGGTACGGCCAGCGTGACCGCCGCAGGCGTGGGCAGGCCGTCCTCCGCGTTCCAGAAGGCGAAGTCCTGGTGCCACGGCCAGGCCTGGCCCTCCCGCGCCTGCTTCAGGTTCACCTTGAACTGGTAGACGTACACCGGCGTCCCCGTCAGCGCCTCGGCAAGGGCGAGGAGATAGGGGTGGCGTACGAGCATCGCGTACGCCTCTTCGAATTCATGGCAGCCGTGCACCGCGCGGACGGCCTTACTGCCCTTCTCGTGGACCACCTCAGGACCGCCTCGGCGGCAGACGGCGTCCAGGCTGTCGCGGAGCACGTTCACCGCGGGGTCGGTGAACCGGAACGGGGAGCGGCACCAGCCGTTCTCCTCGTACTCCGCGATCAGCTCCGCCAGATGTCCGTCGTCAGTTTCGATCACGAATCCAGCCTCACCGGTTGTTGGGACAGCGGTCGGGGTGCGTCCGACCGCTCCTGAGCCTGCGACCGCTCCTGCGACCGCTCGCCGATCCACTCGGCCATCTCCGAGATCGTCGGCCGCGCGATGAACGTCTCCAGGTCCGCGTACGCGCCGAAGCGCTCGTTGATCCGGGATATCAGCACCGCCGCCAGCAGCGAAGTGCCGCCCAGCTGGAAGAAGTTGTCGCTGAGCGCGATGTCCTTTGCGTCCAGGACGTGCTCCCACAGGAGGGTCAGCTCATGCTGTACGCCGTCGTCGGCAGGGCCGAGGGCTTCCCCGGCCGGGCCGACGCCGCTGCCCGTGACCGTCAGCTCGCGCGTGGCGAGGGCCTGGCGGTCGAGCTTGCCGCTCGGCGTGAGAGGCAGCCGCTCCACCGGGACGAACGCCACCGGCAGCATGTACTCGGGCAGGGTCCGGCCGAGCCGGTCCCGGAGGTCGTCGGGCAGTGGCGACGGCCCCACGACGTAGGCGACAAGGCGCTTGCCCGCCGTGCGGCTCTCGTTCACCACGACCGCGGCGTCGGCAGCCTCCGGCAGCTCCCTGACCGCCGACTCGATCTCACCGAGTTCCACGCGGAAGCCGCGGATCTTCACCTGCCCGTCGTCGCGGCCCAGGAAGTGGATCCGCCCCTGGTCATCGACCCGGCCCGAGTCCCCGGTCCGGTACACCCGCGATCCCGGCGGGCCCAGCGGGTCGGGAGTGAAGCGCTCGGCCGTCAGACCGGGCCGGTCGAGGTAGCCACGGGCGAGCACCGGCCCGCCGATGACGATCTCGCCGGTGACGCCGACCGGAGCCGGGTTCCCGTCCGCGTCCAGAACCCGTACCCGCGCGGCGTCGATGGACCGGCCGATGGGGGCGCGCTCCGGCCAGGAGGACGGCTCGCCGGACAGCCGCAGCGCCGTCACGTTGTGTGTCTCCGACGGTCCGTACTGGTTGTGCAGCGCGACACCCGGAAGGGCGTCGAAGAACCGTCGTACGGCCGGAGTGATGTAGAGCTGCTCGCCACCGCAGACGACCTCTCGCAGCGAGCGTGGGTGGCGGCCCACGTCCTGAGCCGTGTGGGCGAGCGACTGCAGGGCCACGAACGGCATGAACACCCGGTCGAGACGCTGCTCGTCGAGGAAGCGCAGCAGCCGGTGGGAGTCCCGGCGTATCTCCTCGTCGATCAGCACGAGGCAGCCACCCGTGCTCCAGGTGCTGAACATCTCCTCGAAGTGGACGTCGAAGCTCGCCGCCGCGAACTGGAGGGTCCGGGACCCGACCCCGGCCTTGAAGGTCTCACGCTGCCAGGAGATCAGGTTGCGCAGCGGGCCGTGCGGCATGGCGACACCCTTGGGCGTGCCCGTGGATCCTGAGGTGTAGATGACGTACGCGAGATCGTCGGCTGTGGCTGCGTGGGTAGGGCGACTGCGGTCCTGTGTCGTCGGCTGGTCCTCGTCCAGCAGTACGACCTTTGTCCCCGGCGGCACCGGCGGCACTCCCGTCGGGGTGCGGTGCGTGAGGAGTACGCGCATGCCGCTGTCCCGCATCATGAAGTCAAGGCGCGCTTGGGGGTAGGCGTGATCCAGCGGCATGTACGCGGCGCCGGCCCGCAGCGCGCCCAGGATCGCGATCGGGAGCCGGAACGAACGGTCGGTGCGGATGCCGACGACCGTGCCGACGACGGAGAGGTCGTGCAGATGTGCGGCCAACTCGTCCGCCGCACGGCCCAGTTCCTCGTACGAGAGGCGGCGCCCCCGGTATTCCACCGCAGGCAGTTCGGGTGACGCGCGTCGCGTGTCGTCGAAGTACTGCAGCACGTCAGACATCGGGAACGTCCGCCTCCTGAAGTGTCTTCTCCACTTCCGCCGCAAGGCCGGACACCAACGGCTCGTCCAGCATGGAGTAGTGGTCGCCGGCCAGCACCCGCGGCGGGGAGAGCGCCGGGCACAGTTCCGCCCAGGCCGCACCGGCCGCCGCCCGCATCAGCGGGTCGCTCTCCTGCGCCTGGAACAGCGCCGTCCGACCGGCGTACGGCACCGGCCGGTAGCGCAGGGCCGCGCGGGCGTGCGCGTCGCCCGGGGCCGATCCGGTGTCGGCGGGCAGCTGCTCGGCGAGGTAGCTGTCGAGCAGGACCAGCATGCCGACCTGCTCCCCGAGCCGGGTCAGTCGCTGGGCCATCTCCAGGGCGACGAGGCCGCCCATCGACCAGCCCATCAGGAGATACGGGCCGTGCGGCCTGACCTCTCGGATCAGTGCGAGGTGGTGCTCTGCCAGGGCCTCGATGTCGGGCTCCGAGGGCCCTTGACCGGCGTCTGATCGCGGCGTGCCGTCGTGCACGGCGTACAGCGGACGCCGCAGCACCTCCCCACCGGCGAGGTTCCGGAAGGTGATGGCATCGCCGCCGCCGGGATGAACGCAGAACAGCGGGGTTCCCTCGCCCCGGCTCTGGAGGGTGACGAGCGGGCGTGGCCGTTCGGCGGTGGCGCCTCCGTCCCTGCTCCCTGCTTCTTCGCTGCCTCGGAGCAACGCCGCCAGCGCCCTCGGGGTGGCCGGGTCGACCTGCGCCCCGTCGACATCCGCTGTCTCCTCGAACAGCACCGACACCGGCAGCTCGGCGGAGAACGCGGCGTTGATCCTCGCGATCAGCCGCACCGCCAGGATCGAGTGGCCGCCGAGGTCGAAGAAGACGTCGTCCGCACCGACGGAGGGGAGCTTGAGCAGCTCCGCGAAGACGGCCGCGACCTGTGCTTCCAGGGCGTCCCTTTGCTCGGGAGGCTCCGTTGCTTCCGGACCCCCCTTCGCCTCCGGACCCCTCTGCCCGTCGCGGCCCCCCTGCCCGTCGACGGCGACCAGCGCGTCGCGGTCGATCTTGCCGTTGGCCGTGAGGGGCAACCCGTCGAGCCAGACGTACGAGTCGGGGACCATGGCGGCCGGCAGGCGCTCGACGAGATGGCCGCGCAGTTCCGACGGCGCGACCCTCCCTTCGGCCGAGGCCGAGAGGAACGCGGTGAGCAGCCCGCCGTCCGCACCGTCCTGCCTGAGCACCACGGCCGCCGCGTGGACGGACGGGTGGCCGAGCAGCGCCCGCTCGGTCTCGGCGGGCTCCATGCGGATGCCGCGCACCTTGATCTGTTCGTCCCGGCGACCGAGGCAGTGCAGCGTTCCGTCGGGGGCGTAGTAGCCGATGTCGCCGGTGCGGTAGAGACGCTGTCCGGGTGTCTCGGAGAAGGGATGCGGTACGAAGCGTTCCGCCGAGCCTGCCGGATCGGCGACATAGCCGCGTGCCAGGCCGATGCCGCCCACGCAGATCTCGCCGAGCGCCCCGACCGGCACCGGTGCCAGGCGGCCGTCGAGTACGTAGACCTCGCTGCCGTCCACCGGGCGGCCGATCGGCAAGTCGCCGACCTCGGGTTCAGCGGCCGTGATCTCGTGGACGGTGCAGCCCACCGCGGTCTCCGTGGGGCCGTACTCGTTGAAGATCCGTGGGGGCGCCGCGGCCCTGCGCCACGGCGCGATGTGCTCCCAGGACAGGTTCTCGCCGCCCAGCACCAGCGAGTGCGTGACCTGGGACGTGTCGCCGGGATCGAGCGCGTGGTTGATCACGCTCAGATGCGAGGGTGTCAGCTTGAGCAGGTCGAGGCCGGTGCGCCGGGTCAACTCGCCGCTGAGGTCGAAGACATTGCGCCAGGCCGCGTCCAAATGCACCGTACGACCGCTGACCAGGGGCACGAAGAGGCTGGTCACCGTCAGGTCGAAGGCCACGGACGAGTGCACCATGGCCCCCGTCCCCTCCTCGTGGCCGTACGTCCGGGCCGCCCAGAGAACGTAGTTGGCCAGGGCGCGGTGCGGCAGCATCACGCCCTTGGGGACGCCGGTGGAGCCGCTGGTGAAGAGGACGTACGCGAGGTTGTCCGGTGTCACCTCGGGGCGTGGGGCGACCGGGTCTTCCGTCGCCCGCAGTCCGTCGACGTTCAGGCAGCGGGCCGGGCCGAAGCGGTCCTGGGGGGTGTCCGGGCCCGTGAGGATCAGGGAGCAGTCCGAGCGCGTCAGCATGTCCGCGGTCCTGGCCCGCGGCAGCTCGGGATCGAGCGGCAGATACGCGCCGCCCGCCTTGAGTACGCCCAGCATCGCCACCAGGAGGTGACGGGTGTGCCCGATGGCTATCGCGACGGGTTGATCCGGGCCGATGCCGTACTGGCCCAGCGCCAGGGCGACTTGGTCGGCCTGTTCGTTCAACTGCCGGTAGGTCAGGCGGGTCTCCGGGTCCGTGACCGCGACGGCATCCGGTGACCGCCCGGCCCGGTCTTCGATGATCTGGTGCAGACACAGGGGTGTCTGCCGGGTGGTGGCGCGGGCGTGGTCAGCGGTGGCCCGCACGACGTCGCGGCTGTACGGGTCCAGCACGCCGATGGTGTCGAGCGGGGCCGACGGGTCGGCGATCACGCCCTCCAGCAGTGTCAGATACTGCCCGGCGAGGCTCCGTACATAGTCGGCGGGGAACTCGCCCTCGCGGTAACGCCACACCAGGCTGAGGGAGTTGTCGCCCGCGATGCTCTCCAGCTTCAGCGCACACGGCTCGGCCTCGACGTCGTCCCAGGCCAAGGTGAAGGTGACGCCGTCGGCGTGCTGCTCGACGGGTGCCTCCTCCTTCGCCTCGTACACGGCCGCCCAGCCGGTCGGGCGGGTGGCGTACGAAGCCGGGACGAGCTCGGCGGCACGCTCGGCGTTCGACCGCTCGTGCTCGATCTCATTCAGGAGGCCGGAGAAGGTCGTGGCCGAGTCCGGTCCGGTGTGGATCGGCGACCAGTGGGTGAAGTGGCCTGCGCAGCCGCCCAGTTCGTCGTACGGGCGTCCTGTGAGGGCCGTCGCGATGGTGAGGTCGGAGCGGTCGGTGATCCGGCGCAGAAGCGCCATCAGGCAGGTGAGCAGGACGACTTCGGTCGTGACGCCGTGCTGCTGGGCGCAGGCCCGCACGGCCCCCGCGAGCGAGGACGGCACGGTGCGGTCGAGGCGTACGACGGCGGGATCGGTGGGTGCCCCGGCCGCGGGCGGGAGGAGCCGACGCAGGGGCAGGCCCCAAGCGGCACCGGCGTTCCCGGCCGCCACCGGATCGGCGCCGTCCCCGGTCACCGACTCGTCGGCCCCCTGCTGGAGTTGCCATTGCGCGTACTGGATGTACTGCAGAGGCTCGGCGCCGCCCGGTGAACGCCCGTCGTAGGCGAGGGCGAGTTCGGCCGTCAGGCCGCGCAGGGCCAGGCTGTCGGCGGACAGACCGGAAGTCGTGATCAGCAGTGCGTGGCGCTGACCGGAGAACCTGAGCAGGCGTGCGCGCAGCGGGGCCGCATCGTCGATGCCCGCCGGGCACAGACGCTCGTACCGCACTGCCGCGTCCACATGGCCGGGTATGTCCGCCTCGGTCAGCGCCCGCAGGTCCTTCACCGTCCACTCGACGTTGCCCGTGCCCTCCGGGGCGATGTCCGCGAGCGCCGTGCTCGCCCCCGGCACCCGGCGGTAGCGCGCCCGCAGCGCGCCATGGCGGTCGGCGACCGTGCGCAGGGCGGCGGCAAGGCGGTCCGGGTCGACGGCTCCGTCGATGTGGACGAGCGCCTGTGCCCAACCGGGGGAAGCGGCGGACGCGTGCGTCTGCCAGATGCGCTGCTGCTGGAACGAGAGCCGGAAACCCTCGACCCGGTTGGCCGTCCCGCCGCGGTTCCCGTCCGTGGCGGTGTTCTGCCCCGTCATGCGAACCGCACCAAGTCGCCCATGGCCACCAGGAGTTCACGCGGACCGCTGAAGGGGTTGCGGGCGTGTGCGATGAGGATGTTGTCAAGGACCAAGACGTCGCCCTTCTCCCAGGGGAAGCAGACTTCGAGTTCGGCGTACACCCGGCAGATCTCGGCCATCGCCTCGTCGGGGATCGGGGATCCGTCGCCGAAGTGGCACTGCCGCGGCAGCGTGTCCGGGGTGTGGGTGGCCTCAAGGGCCGCCCGGGTCGTGGGGTCGAGGCAGGCCGGGTGCCAGTGCTGGGCCTGGTTGATCCATGACCAGACGCCGGTGCGCGGGTGCCGGACGGCGGCCGGCCTTACCGCCTCGGTGCGCAGACGGTCACCGTCCCAGGTGGTGCGCAGGCCCTGCTCGGCGCAGCGCGCCTCGGCCTCGTGCCGGTCGTCGGTGCGCAGGACCTCACGCCAGTCGAGGCCGAGCCCCGTCCCGTAATTCCTGACGTACGTCACGCCCTTGGCGAGGAACTCGGCGCGCAGGTCCGTGTCGAGCCGCCGGAAGACCTGCCGGCTGTCGACGATCGGGGTCTCACCGCCGGAGGCCGCGGGCCGTGCGCAGCAGAACACGATCCGCGCGGGTCCCGAGTCGTTGAAGGAGTTCTCGGTGTGCCACAGCAGCTTCTCCTCCGGCGGGAAGAACACCGGAGAGGAGATGCTGCCGCTCAGCGAGGCCCGGGGATGCTCGCCGTTGTCGCGGTAGACCTCGTCGACGAGCGCTTCGGCCAGCGGCTCCAGAGCGTGTGCCGTGGTGACCGAGAACCCGCGGAGCAGCACGGCGCCGTGCTCGTCGAGGGTCTCGTCGAGCCAGGCCCTCGCGTGGGCGGCCCAGGCCGCGACGTCGACACCGGCGGCGGCAGGGCGGACGACCAGGGGCGGTTCGCCGTCGGCCGCGAGCGGTGCGTGGCTGACGAGCGAGTCGGAGGTGAGGCTGACTTGGGCGGGAACGGCCTGCCGCAGCCCGGCAGGGCCCCGGCGCGGTGGTTGGGTCACGCCGGTTCCTCCTGGTGCAGTGCCCGGCCGAGGCGGTCCGCGGCCAGCAGATACAGGGCCTCGACGTCCTGGCCGGTGATCGAGGAGAACTGGTGCGCGGTCTCGAAGGCCGGGTGGCGCACCAGCTTCTCGCGGTAGTCGGGCAGCGTGGCGCCCGACTGCAGCATCTGGAGCCACTGGCGGGTGCCGGGGTAGGGGCTGTTGACGTTGAGGGCGACGCACCCGTCGGGGATGCAGCCTGCCCGGTGCAGTTCGGCGATGAGGTCGAGCGTCTCAAGGCGCTGCTCGGGCGTCTCCCCGAGACCGAACTGCAGGGACGTACCGACCCGGATCCCGGCCTCGCGGCACCAGTGGGCCACCTCCCGCAAGCGCTCGGTCCAGTCGCCCTCGGAGACCAGGAGCAGTTGGCGGACCTTCTGGACGCGTACGGCGTCGGGTTCGGCCGATTCGACACCGAAGTAGATATAGCTGCAGCCGGCCGCCGCCATGCGCCGCAGGAGATCCCGGTCCACGTCGTTGACGGTGGTCTGGCAGCCCCATTCGAAGGTGCCGTGGTCGGCGGCGAGTTCTTCGAGGAGGGTCAGGAACTCCTTCAGCCAGCGGGGGTTCTGGGTGAAGGTGCTGTCGTCGAAGAACACCGCCTCGAAGCCCTGCTCGATGCGCAGCCGGATCTCTCCGATGACGTGCTGCGGGGAGCGCTGGCGGATCTTGGGCTGTTCGTAGAGGAACGCGTCCGCGGACTCGTGACAGAAGGAGCACGCGTACTTGCAGCCCAGGCAGGCCATGATCTGCGCGGTGCGGCGATGCCCGAAGACCGGGAAGCGGTTCTCGTGCGTCATCCGGGTCACGTCGATGTACGGGAGCCGGTCGCCGTCGATCGGCACGCCGCTGAGCGGCAGCGACTCGATGCGCCGCGCGTTCCAGTCGTAGGTGAACAGGCTGCCCACGCCCGGCAGTTCGGTGAACCGGTCCGGCTCGGCGAGCATGCGCTTCTTGACGGTCTCGGCGTCGGCGGGCAGGCACTCCGCCACCAGCTTGAGCACCTCGGGCAGCGCGAACGCGGAGTCGCCCGCGAACACGATGTCCGCGAGCTCCCGTTCCTCGGGGCGGGCGAAGGTCTGCAGCGTGGTGAGCCGGCCGAGTTCCTCCGCGCCGATGCGGAAGTCGTCGTGGCTCTCCTGCCTGCGGCCGCTCATCCCGGACACGCGCCGCGAGGCCGCCCGGTAGGCGTCCGGGTTCACGGCGTCCTCGTGCTGGCCGCCGAGCAGGACGATGGCCTGCGGGCACTCCTTCTTGACGGTGGCGGCGATGCGCAGGGCGAAGTGGTGGCCCTCGGAGAGGTTGCTGATGCCGACCACGACCGGGCGGTGCTCTCGCAGACAGCCGACGAGCTCCTTCTCGAAGGCGGCCGAGTAGGCAGGGGGGTTGAGGACGGCCACCACGTCGGGGACGCGGCTGCCGGGGAACTCGTCGATGCGCAGCATCCGGTCGAGGACACAGGTCGCGTAGAGCAGCGGCGTGGGCATGCCGGGGAACGCGCCGGTCGCGCCCTCCTCGATGTGCGGGGCGCTGACGAAGAGCACCGGGAAGTACTTGGTCCCGTGCTCGGGCGAGGTCTCGCGGAGCAGTGCCTCCTGCGAGACGGTGCGCGGGTCCCCGCCGTCGCCGGGGTGCCAGCGCCAGCGCTTCTCCTCCTCGTACAGCTCACGGTCTATTCGCTCGGCGCGCGCCCGGCGCACGCTGCGCGCCAGGGCCTCCGGTACAGCGAGCGGTCTGGGGTCCATGAGCGTCACCCGCCCGTCGCACGGGAGACGTACGCCGCCACATCGGGGTCCGCGAGGAGGCGGGTGCGGTCCACGGTGAACCGGGTGATGGTGCCGCGGGGGTCGGCGTCGTCGGTGCCGACGCCGCCCGTGGTGGACAGGACCGTCGTCGCGGGTGGTGTGTCCCGTGCCGGGGGAGCCGCTTGTGCCCAGGCCGCGGCGGCGAGGTAGGCGAGGTAGTGGGAGAAGCGGTCGGAGAGCTGCTGTTGGACCGCCGGGGCGACGTCGAGGCGCTCGCAGGCGGCGGCCACCGCCGTTCCGTAGGCCGTTTCCAGCGCCTCGGCGAGCGGCAGGACGTCCGCTCCGGTCAGCGCGGGTCCGTCATCGCACGGCCCGGCGGCCACCAGGGCGGTCTCCAGGTCCTGCGGGGAGAGCTGGGCGGCGAGCGTGCGCACAGCCGTGCGGTAGTCGTCGGCCAGGATGTGACTGTCGACCAGGATCGGGTCGAAGGTGATGAGGGAGGGTTCTCCAGAGGGTTCGTCAGTGGGCTCGCCAAGTCCCAACGTCCTTAATCGGCCAAACAAATCGCGCGCGAGGCCGCTTCCCGCGCAGTGACCGAACACGGCCCGCACCGGCTGCCCGAGCTCCTGGACGGCCTCGAGCCACGGCTCCACGTACGCGTCGGGCCCCTCCTTGACCAGTTCGGCGACCGTGCTGCGCAGCGGCACGCCCTCCAGGACGTGCCGTCCCTCCAGGAAGGACGCCAGGTCGGCGAACCGGGCATCGCCGCGTCCGGCGTCGAAGGCCACGGTGAGGATCAGGCCCGCGTCGCCGTCCCGCAGTACCTGCCATCGAGAAGAAGTCATGGTGCTCCCGTCTGTCCGTGGCCGCGGAAGGCTATACGTGGGCATCGGCCCAGAAGGTGCCGTACTCGTCGGCGGTGCCGGGGACCGGCGCGGAACCGAAGTACGGGGTCTTGTCCATGGCCTGCGCGAACTTCACCTGACCCTCCAGGAACACGTCGTACACCTGGTCAGGGGTGGCCTTGTCGGTCGCGAAGACGGGGGGCAGGTCCTCGTGGTAGAGGCGGAAGTCCCGGTGGAGCAGCTTCATGCCGAAGCGCTCCGGGTTGTCGAACATGGCGCTTCCCGGATACGGCACGAGGCCGAAGAGGTACGTCGCCTGCAGCAGGTCCTCGTCGAGGAGTTGGCAGACCCAGTCGATGCTGCGGCGCATGTCGTCCGGTGTCTGGTCGGGAAAGCCGTTCACGGTGAAGGAACAGGCGGCGAGCCCGGCGTCCCTGACCTTCTTGAGGGTTTCCCTTGTCGCGCTCAGCTTCATGTGATGCTTATGCGTTTCATGGCTTTCCTGGGAGGCGGTCTCCAGGCCTATCTCCACCCATTGGCAGCCGCTGCTCTTCAGCTTGCGCAGGATACGGTCGTCCGTCAGGCAATTCAGTCGGGTCTGGCAGTCGTAATTGATGTCACCTTCCTTCTCCAGTAACTCGAGGAGTTCGAGGGTGCGTTCCGGGTGCAGGGTGAAGGTCTCGTCACCCCAGTAGATGTTGTGGCGCTCGCCGTAGCGGGCCCGGTAGGCACGGATCTCCTTGATCACGCGGTCCAGCGGGAAATAGTCGGGGCGCCTGCCGATGGTCTGGATCGTGCAGAAGGTGCACTGATAGGGGCAGCCGAGCGCATAGACCTGACGTAAATAGCGGATGTCTTCCCCGGCACTCGCAGGGAAAAGGTCCACCTTCGGAAAGGGGATGTCGGCCGGGTGCAGCTGCGGATAGCGGGGCGCCGTCCGGGCCGTCGTGCCGTCGGAGCGCTGGTACACGAGGTTGCCCACGCCGTCCACGTCGCCTCCGCAGGACAGCGCGTCGAGGAGCGCGGGAAGGGCCTGCTCGCCCCGGTCGACCACGACGTAGTCGACGCTGGGGTGGCCGGCCACCTCGTGGCTCAGCGGCGTGGCGACGACCCCGCCGTACACGACGAAGGACGCGGGCCGGATCCGCTTGACGGCGTCCGAGATCTCGTACGCGAAGCAGAGGTTCACCGTCATCGGCGAGAACAGGTAGACGTCCGCCGGATGATCGCGCACGGCTGCCTCCACGACGTCCACGGCCATATGGCCCGGCCGTGTGAAGGTGTCCGGATCGGTGTAGAGATCGACCACGTCGATGTCGTCGTAGCCGTGCGCTACGAGCACTCCGGCCAGCCAGTGCATCCAGTGTGGAAGCTCCCACATATTCTTGCGCATATGGTCGAGATCCGGATGTGCCGCGTGGTATTGAATGTCGAAGTTCCGCCAGAAATCTTTGCGCTGCGCAATAGGAACGGTAGACATGGGCGTATGCACAAAAGCGACCCGCAATTTCTCTCCAGGGAAGAGGGGGATGGGGCTGCGCACAGACGGTACTGGCAAAATCGAATTCCTATCATGCGTGACGGAGTACCGTCAAGACGTGCGTCAAGTCACCACACCCTGGACGACCTTGACGCCCTCGTGGGCCTGTGATCTACTACCCGCCGGCAGATCCGGATTGGGGAACCCGTGCCGTCAGATAAACTGTCCGATGACCAGGACCAGGATCAGGCGCGGCCGACGGGTGCGGGGGGCGGTTCGCCCTCTTTATGGAGCAACCCCGCATATCGAATTTTCTTAGGCGTTCAGACTCTTTCCGCGCTCGGTGACTCCTTCTCGTATGTCGCCTTGCCGTTGCTGGTGCTCCACACCACGGGATCGGTCCTTCAAATGGGCCTCGTCACCGGGCTCACCGGTGTCGCGTCGATCCTGACCGGCCTGTTCGCCGGTGTCGTCGCCGACCGCTTCGACCGCAGACGGCTGCTGATGCTCGCCGACGGGGCGCGCTGTCTGCTCTATCTGCTGATCCCGCTGGCGTGGATCTCCGCGTCGCCGCTCTGGCTGATCTACACCGTCGTCCCCATCGCGGGCTGCTTCTCGATGCTCTTCCAGGTCACCTATGTGACCGTGGTGCCAGCCATCGTCCAGCCGGACCAGATCACCAAGGCCAACGGCCATATGTACGCGACGTACGCCGTGGCCAGCGTCGCGGGGCCCGCGCTCGCGGGCTTCGTGGCCTCGTCCGCGGGTCCTGCCGCCGCGATCGGCATCGACGCGGCGACCTTCGCGGTCTCCGCGCTCGGCGTGCTGCTCGTCAAGTTCGACGGCAAGCCACGGCGGGCCGACACCGCCGAACGCGGCAACATCCGCAACGAGTTCCTGGCCGGGGCGAAGTTCCTGTGGGCGCACCCCGTGCTGCGGCCGCTGACATTTCTGCTCTCACTGATCACCTTCCTCATCTATGGCCTGACCGACCTCGTCATCTACTTGGTCAAGGATGAGCTGCACCACCCGGACACCACCGTCGGCTATGTGCTGACGGCCGGGACCGTCGGCTCGTTCATCGCCTCGGCGGCGGTCGCCCGGGTGCGCGAACGGCTTGGTTTCGGGGTGAGTTGGATCAGTGCGTTCTCGCTCGCGGGTCTCGCCGTCGCCGGGATCGGCCTGTCCGGGAGCGTCCCGGTGATCGCTGTACTGATGACGGTCACCCTGATGTGCACGGGCATCGCGGGCATCTCGTCGATGTCCCTGCGTCAGGAAGTGACCCCAAGTCATCTCCTCGGCCGGGTCACGTCCTCGTTCTGGACCATCCATACGGCGCTGGGGCCGATCGGCGCGGCCATCACGACCGCGGCCGCCGCCGGGGCCGGCGTCACGACGGTCTGTGTCGTCATCGGCGTCGTCGTCCTGGGCATCGCCCTGACCGGGCTGCTCACCGGCATCGCCCGGCCCCACGCCGTCGACCGCCCGGCAGGAGAGGTCGCATGAGCCCCGGAGAGGTCGCATGAGCTTCGGCACACCTGGTATCCGGCCCCTGACCCCTCAAGCCTCCCCGGGAGCGGACGCGCTGTCACCCGCCCAGGAACGCTTCTGGTTCCTGGACCGGATGCATCCTTGCACCGCGCTGTACAACGTGTGCTCGGCGATCCGTCTCACCGGACCGCTCGACCCCGGCGCGGCCGCCCGGGCGGTGGGCGAGATCGTCCGCAGGCACGACGTCCTGCGCGCCCGCTTCCCCGCCGACGGCGGCGTACCGCGCGTACACGTCGAGCCGGAACTGCCGCTGACCACACAGCTGATCGACCTCACAGGGCTGGACCCCGAGCTCCGTGCCGCCGAGGCGCGGCGCATCGCCGAAGAGCACGCCCGGCGCCCCTTCGACCTGGGGACCGGCCCGCTGATCCGCACGGCGCTGCTGCGCTCCGCCGCCGACGACCACACCCTGCTCCTCAACTGGCACCACATCATCTGCGACGGCTGGTCCCGGCAGGTCTTCATCGACGAGTTCCTCGAACTCGTCGCGGCCCAGGCCGAGTCCCGCCCCGCCGAGCTGCCCCCGCTGCCCGTCCAGTACGCCGATCTCGTCGCCCGGAGCCACCACCCGGGCGCGGGCGACCCTGCCCATGAGGCCGAACTCGCCTACTGGCGCGAGCAGTTGTCCGGGCTCCCGGAACTGCGGCGGCTGCCCCCGGACCGCACACCTCCCGAGCGGGCCACGCCGCCCGCCGCCGTCGCGCTCCGCACGCTCGACCCCGAACTGATGCAGCGAATACGGGAGTTGGCCCGAGCCGAGCGTGCCACCCCGTTCATGGTGCTGCTCACCGGCTTCGTGATCGCGCTCTCGCGCCACCAGGACCAGGACGACATCGTGGTCGGCACGCCCAGTGCCCTGCGGGAGGACATCGACGCCGACCTGCTGATCGGCCCCTTCCTCAACATGCTCGCCCTGCGCACGGACCTCTCCGGCGCCCCGACCGTCCGGCAGGCCCTGGCCCGGGTGCGGCAGACTTGCCTGGGCGCGTACGGCCATCAGAGGGTCGCCTTCCAGGACATCGTCGCCGCCATAGACACCGAACACGCCGAGGGCGACGGCCAGTTCTTCGGCGTCACCTTCCAGTGCATCGGTACGCCGTCCACCCGCACCGGACCCGGCGCGCTGACCGCAAGTGCCGAGGAAGTGGACATCGGCGTCGCCAAGTTCGACCTGACCGTCGACGTGTGCGCCGAGGAGGGGCACACCGACGCACTCGCCCAGTACGACAGCGGGCTCTACCGGCCCGAGACCATCGACGCGCTGCTGCGCCTGTGGCAATCTGTGCTCGGCGACATGGCCCGGGACCCGGAGCGGCCCGTCACCCTGACCGGCGCCCCCGGCCCCGAGGACCGTACGCCGCTGCTGCGCGCCGCGACGGGCGCCCCCGTCGAGCCCGCCGAGGCCGATGACAGCGTGCTCGACGTGTTCGAGCAGTGGGCGGAGCTCCAGCCCGACGCCCCCGCCCTGGTGCACGGCGAAACCCGGCTCACCTACGGCGAGTTGGACCGCGCCGCCAACCGTCTCGCCCACCGGCTGCGCGGCGAGGGAGTCACGCCCGGATCCCGGGTCGGCATCTACATGGAGCGCTCCGCGGAGAGCGTCGTCGCGGTCCTCGCCGTGTGGAAGGCGGGCGCCGCCCATGTGCCGCTCGACCTCGACAGCCCAGCGTCCCGCCGCGCGATGATCGTCGCCGACGCCGGGGTGGACGTGGTGGTCACCCAGGAGCCGCTCGTCCCCGACCTGGCCGACGACTCCGTACGCGTCCTGGTCGCGGGCCCGGACGGCGCGGACCCCGCCCGCTTCCCCGGCACCCGGCCCGAGCGCCTGCTCGGCGCCGACAGCCTCTGCTATGTCATGTATACGTCGGGCTCGACGGGGCGTCCGAAGGGCGTCATGGCCACGCACGGATCGCTGCGGCGCATCCAGCTCGCATGGGAGCACGCCTTCGCGCTGCGCGGACGGATCCGCGGCCATCTGCAGATGGCCAACTTCAGCTTCGACGGCTACCTCGGCGAACTCGTCCGCAGCATCGGCTCCGGCGCGACCCTCGTCGTCTGCCCCCGCGAGACGCTGCTCCTTCCGGCCAGGCTGCTGCGGCTGATGCGCGACGAGGACATCGACGTCGCCGACTTCGTGCCCACGGTGCTGCGCACCCTTGCCGCGCATGTCGCCGAGAGCGGCGCGGACCTGGCCTTCCTCAAGCTGCTCATCGTCGGCTCCGACACCTTCCCCGCCGACGAACTGGCGCGCATCCGCGGGCTGTGCGGCCCTGACACGGACGTCGTCAACTGTTACGGACTGACCGAAGGCACCATCGACAGCACCTACTTCACCGTCGGCGCCGACGACCACGACACGCAATCCGTGCTCATCGGCACGCCCCTGCCCGGCACCGAGGCGTACCTCCTCGACGACCGGATGCGCATGGTGCCCCCGGGCGTGCCCGGCACCCTCTACATCGCGGGCCCCACCCTCAGCCGCGGCTACCTGGGCGCCCCCGGCCGCACCGCGGACGCCTTCGTGCCGCACCCCTTCGCCGACCGGCCGGGCGCGCGGATGTACCGGACCGGCGACCGCGGCCGCTACCGGCAGGGGCCGCACGGCCTGCGCATCGAGTTCCTCGGCCGCCGCGACCACCAGCTCAAGGTGCGCGGCTACCGCGTCGAACTCGGCGAGATCGAGGCCGCGTTCCGCCGCTCCCCGTACATCAGGGACGCCGTCGTCCTCACCGAGGGGGAGCAGGACGCCAAGCGCCTCCACGCCTACCTCGTACCGAGTGCCGGCCAGGACGGCGTGGACTGGCACGGCGTGCTGCGCGAACACCTGCCGCTCTACATGCTGCCCGACCGCCTGGCGCTCCTCACCGAGCTGCCGCTCACCCCGAACGGCAAGCTGGACCGCGCCGCGCTGCCGCGGGTCCACAGCACCGAGGTCGCTCCACCCGGCACCGCGAGGCCCGCCCGCACCCCCGTCGAGCACACCCTGCTCGACCTGTGGCGCACCGCGCTGCGCCGCACGGACATCGGCGTCAACGACGACTTCTTCAGCCACGGCGGCGACTCCCTGATGGTGATGCGCGTGATCGCGGCCGCGCACGACACCTGGGGCGTGGACATCACCGTACGGGCCTTCTTCCGCGCATCGACCGTGGGCCGCCTCGCGCCGCTGGTCGAGAAGCTGCTCGCCGAGACCGCCGCACGCGGCGGGACGGACCAGACACCCGGCGGGCCCGACCGGATCGTCCCGGTCGTCCGCCAACGCATCGCGTACGAGGAGGGCTAAGTGACGACTGGACCCATCGGCGGAGACCCGGGCGGATACCGGGTCGTCGTCAATCACGAGGAGCAGTACTCGATCTGGCCCGTCGACCAGCCGCGGCCCGCGGGCTGGGAGGACGCCGGGTACGGCGGGGCGCGCGAGGAGTGCCTGGCACACATCGAGACGGTGTGGACCGACATGCGGCCGCTGAGCCTGCGCCGCAGGACCGAGCGGGGGGCCGCGGGATGACGCCGTACTACCAGGGCTGCCTCCTCGGCGATGTGCGCGGATTCGCCGGCTGGGCCGAATCGGCGGCGCGGGAGCAGCGGGATCTTCCCGACGACACCGTGGTGTATCTGCGCGAGGACCTGGCCGTCGTACGGCACCCCGTGCTCGCCGACCAAGGGGTGCTGTGGGACGCGGCGACACCGCAGTGGCGCGCCTACTGCACCGACGAGCTGCGGTTCGAGCCGCCCGCCGGACGGAAGTGACGGCCGTGCAGCTGCCCCACGTCATCGAGGCACACGAGGGCGAGGACCTCCTCGACCGGATCGGCAGGGACCGCACCGGGATCCGGCAGCGGCTGCGCATGGAGGGCGCCGTGCTGCTGCGCGGCTTCGCCGTCGGGGGCGTGGACGGGTTCGAGTCCGCCGTGCGTGGACTGTCCGGCGAGGACCCGCTGCCGTACGAGGAACGGTCCTCGCCGCGCAGCACCATCAAGGGCCACGTCTACACCTCCACCGACTATCCGCCGCACGAGGAGATCTTCTTCCACAACGAGAACTCCTACCGTGTCTCCTGGCCGATGAGCCTGTACTTCCACTGCGTCGAGCCACCGGGCGGCCGCGGGGCGACCCCGCTGTCGGACACCCGCCAGGTCCTGCGCGCCCTCGACCCCGCCGTGCGCGAGGAGTTCGAGCGGCGCGGCTGGAAGGTGGTGCGCAACTTCGGCCCCGAGTTCGGGCTGAGCTGGCAGGAGGTCTACGACACCGACGACCGGTCGCAGGTGGAGCGGTTCTGCGCGGCCAACGGCGTCACCGCCCAATGGCGCGCGGACGGCAGGCTGCGTACGTCATCGGTGCGCGAGGCCGTGCACCGGCACCCCGAGACGGGGGCTGAGGTGTGGTTCAACCACGCCGCGGTCTTCCACCTCTCGACACTGTCGCCGGAGAACCGCGAGGGCATGCTCGAACTCTTCGGCGAGGAGGACCTGCCCAACCAGAGCTACTTCGGCGACGGCGGGGACATCCCCGACGACGTCATGGCGCACGTACGCGACTGCTACCGCTCTTCGGCCACCCGCTTCGACTGGTCCCGCGACGACGTCCTGGTCATCGACAACATGCTGACCGCGCACGGCAGGGAGCCCTACACCCGTCCCCGTACGATCGCCGTCGCCATGGCCGAGGCGCTCGCGACGACCGGGCGGAGGTGAGCGGCGTGACGGCACCGACGGGACCGACGGGACCGACCGGTTCAGCCCTGGTGAGCGACGCGTCGTACGCCCAGTCGCGGATGTACTTCTTGGATGAACTGGCCGATCAGACAAGTGTGTTCACGGTCGCCCGTGTCCTCGACCTGACCGGCGTCCTCGACCCGGCGGCCCTGGACGCGGCCGTCCGGGGCTGCGTGCGCCGCCACGAGAGCCTGCGCACCTGCTTCCGCGTCCTCGACGGCCGGCTGAGCCAGATCGTCACCGACCACGAGCCCGCCCTGCGCATCATCGACCTGCGCTCCCTGCTCGGGCGGAACACGTCGGTCGACGAGCAGGGCCTGGTCGCAGGGCTGGCCAGGCAGGAGGCCGCCGAACCCTTCGACCTGCGGCGCGTGCCCCTCCTTCGGACCACGCTGATCCGCCTCACCGACCAGCGCTCCGTCCTCCTGGTGACGCTCCATCACATCGTGGCCGACGCCTGGTCCCTCGACCTCTTCCTGCGCGAACTCTCCGCGCTGTACCGCGCCCACGTCACCGAATCCCCGCACGGTCTGCCCGAACCACGCCTGCAGTATGCGGATTTCGCCGCCTGGCAGCAGCGCGCCGAGGCGAGCGGCGGCCACGACCGGCTCCTCGACCACTGGCGCGAACGCATCCACGCACTGCCCGAACTGCCGCTGCCCACCGGGCGTCCGCGCCCCGAACAGCTCTCCTACCGAAGCCGCGAACTCTCCGTACCGCTCGACGACCGCCTCACGGCACGGCTGAAGACCCTGGGCCGCGAGGAGGACGCGAGCCTGTTCATGGCCCTGCTCGCCGGCTTCTATGTCGCGCTGCACCGCCACAGCGGCCGGGCCGACCTCACCGTGGGCGGCACCACGTCCGGGCGGGCCCGCTCCGAGACCCAGAACGTGATCGGCTCCTTCGTGAACATGGTCGTGCTGCGCACCCTGGTCCGCGACGACCACACGCTGCGCGACGTGCTGCGTGCCACCGCAGAGACCTGCCATGACGCGTACGAGCATCAGGAACTGCCCTTCGAGCGGCTGGTGGCCGCGCACGGCGGGGCCCGCCGCGCCAACCAGAACCCGCTGTTCCAGATCGTGTTCCAGATGATCGTCGAGGCGGACGACGAGCTGTCCGTGCCGGGGCTGCGCATCCGGATGCGCGACGCGGCCACCACCGTCACCACCTTCGACCTGGTGTGCACCGTCACGAACACGGCGGGACGGCTGTCGGCGACCCTGGACTACGCGACCGAGCTGTGGGACGAGGACACCGTCGCCGCCCTGGGCGAGGCCTGGCAGCGGGCGCTGCGGGAGCTGGCCGAGCGGCCCGACCGCGCCGTGCGGGACATCCCCCTGGCCGAGGAACACCCGTACGCACCGGACGCCCTCCCGGACGAGCTGCGCCGCTCGACCGCCCTCGCGGACCTGCCCGCCGACGCCGTGCTGACCGTCCACGACGCCTACGGCCACCCCGCGCCACGCGGATCGGTCGGTGAACTCGTCCGCCGCGACGGGCCCGACGCCCCCGCACGGCCGACCGGCGTCGCCGTGCAGTCGGACGGGAGCGGACGCTTGGTCGCCGCGCCCTCACAGGAGGCTGCTCCCGAACCCGAACCCGAAACCGAGCCGCTCGCCCACTCCGCACCCGACGGCCCCATGGAGCGTGAACTCGCCGCCCTGTGGGAGGAGTTCCTCGGCCGCACCGGCATCGGACGGCACGACAACTTCTTCCAGCACGGCGGCCATTCGCTGCTCGCGACGGTGCTCATCACCCGGGTCCAGGAGCGCTACGGCGCCGATGTGACCCTGGAGGCCTTCTTCCGCGGCCCCACCCCCGCGGGCCTCGCCGAGGCGATCGCCGCCGCCTCGCCGGACGGCACCCGGCCCGGCGGCAGCACGGAAGCCGATGAACTGAGCGCGCTCGTGGACGCCCTGGAGCGACAGGAGGACCATGCCTGAAGCCGATCTCGCCGAGCGGATCCAGAACCTCACCGCCAAGCAGCGCGCACAACTGCTCCGGCAGCTGGGCGAACGCGGCATCACCCCGCCGCTGAGCCTGTTCGTCGGACCCGCCGACGGCGACGCACCGGTGTCGTCGGCGCAGCGCCGCATCCTCTTCCTCGGCGCGCTGCAGCCGGACAGTTCCGCCTACACCAGCGTGAACCCCTTCCGGCTCACCGGGCGGCTCGACCCCGCCCTGCTGCGCCGCTGCCTGGACGAGATCACCGCCCGGCATGAGATCCTGCGCACCGTGTTCCCCACGGTCGACGGCGTCCCCGTGCAGCGCGTCCGGGCCGCCGCGCGGGTCGAGCTGACCGTCGTCGACCTGCGGGGACTCCCGCCGGCCCGGCGCGCCGCCGAGGCGGACCGGCTCATCGCGGCCGAACACGGCATCCCCTTCAACCTCGCGGACACGCCGCCCGTGCGGTTCCGGCTGCTGCGGTTGACCGCCGACGAGTCGGTGCTCGTCGCGGTCTTCCACCACATCATCGTGGACGGCTGGTCGCTCGCCGTCCTCGGCCGCGAACTGACCGCTCTGTACGAGGAGTTCTCGCTCGGCCTGCCCAGTGCGCTGCCGCCCCTGCCGGTCCAGTTCGGCGGCTACGCCCGCTGGCAGGCGGTCTGCGAGGACGGCACGGAGGCCCGGCGGCAGCTGGCCTACTGGGAAACGCACCTCAGCGGCGCCCCCGACCGCCTCGACCTGCCCACGGACCGGCCGCGCCCGCCCGTGCAGAGCCACCGGGGCGCCACCTACCATTTCGTGCTGGACGCGGAGCTGACCGAGGCCCTGTACGAGCTGGGCGTACGCCACGGGACCACGCTCCACATGACGCTGCTCGCCGCGCTCGCCACCGTCCTGTACCGCTACAGCGGGCAGGCCGACATGCTCATCGGCGGCGCCGTCGCCAACCGGCGGCAGAGCGAACTGCACGGCCTGGTGGGCTTCTTCGCCAACTCGGTGCTCTTCAGGGTGCGCCTTGACGGCGACCCGAGCTTCGCCGAGCAACTGGCCCGCGTACGCAGCACCTGCCTGGCGGCGCACGACCACCAGGACGCATCGGTGGACCTGATCGCCCAGCGCCTGTTCCCCGAGCGCGACCTCGCGCGCAACCCGCTCTACCAGGTGAATTTCACCCTGCACAACACGCCGGCCGTGACCGGGCACCCTTCCGGCCTGACGGTGGAGCTGCTCGACACGGCGGCCGAGTCATCGCGCTTCGACCTCGACTTCAACATCCTGGAGACCGACGAAGGCCTCGACTGTCTGGTCGACTACGCCACCGACCTCTTCGACACCACCACCGTCGCCCGCATCTGCGACTCCCTCGGCGAACTGCTCCGGGCCGTCACCGCCGACGCCGACCGGCGCCTGTCCGCCCTGCCCGTGCTCTCCGCGCGCGAACTGCGGCGGATCGTGACCGAGTGGAACGACACCGGCACCGAGACCTGCGAGACGCCCCTGCACGAACTGGTGGCGGCCCAGGCCTCCCGCACGCCCGACGCGGTCGCTGTACGCGCGCCGGGCCACTCGATGACGTACGGGGAACTCGACGGCGCGGCGAACCGGCTCGCCCACCATCTGCGGGACGCCGGAGCGCGGCCCGGCACCGTGGTGGCCGTCCTGATGGGTCACGGGCCCCGTACCGTGACCGCGCTGCTCGCGATCCTCAAGACCGGCGCCGCCTACGTGCCGCTCGACCGCACGCACCCACCGTCCCGGACGAACGCCATGCTCGCCGACAGCGAGGCCACCGTCCTGGTGGTGGACGACGGCCTGCCGGTGGAAGTGGAACCCGGCGACGCCCGAGTCCTCGGGCTCACCGCCGAGGCCGACGCGGTCGCCCGGCGGCCCGCGACCGCCCCGGACGTCCGTGTGACGGCGGACGACCTGATCTACCTCATGTTCACCTCGGGCTCCACCGGCCGCCCCAAGGCGGCGCTCCTCACCCACCGCAACGTCGTCAACTACCTGCTGTGGGCCAGGGATCACTACTCCGCGTCCATGGGGACGGGCGTGCCCGTGCACTCGTCGCTCGCCTTCGACCTGACCGTGACGAGCATCTTCGCGCCCCTGCTTGCCGGGCAGCGCGTGGTGCTCCCGGCAGCGACCGCCGCCGACGCCCCGGACGTGACCTTGCGCGACCTCCTTGCCGACGCCGCCGACCTGAGCTTCGTCAAACTGACGCCCTCGCACCTGAGGCTCCTCGAACAGCACGCCGACGGCGCCCCGCTCGCCCTGCCTGCCCGGACCGTCATCCTCGGCGGCGAGGGTCTGCACGACGACGCCCTGTCGGCGCTCCGCGCCGGCACACCCGGGGCCCGGATCATCAACGAATACGGGCCCACCGAGACTGCCGTGGCCTGCACCGCGTACGAGGCGGGCAGCGCGCCACCGGAAGGCGGCGCGGGCCGGGTGCCGATCGGGCGGCCGATCGCCAACGTTCGCGTACACGTCCTGGACGAGGCGCTGCGCCCGGTGCCGGTCGGCGTGCCGGGCGAGGCCTGCGTCGGCGGTGCCGGAGTCGGCCAGGGCTACTGGCGGCGTCCGGCGCTCACCGCCGACCGCTTCGTGCCCGACCCCTTCAGCACCGTCCCGGGCGCCCGCCTCTACCGGACGGGGGACCTGGTCCGGCTGCTGCCCGGCGGCGACCTGGAATACCTGGGCCGCAGGGATGAGCAGGTCAAGGTGCGGGGCCACCGGCTCGAACCCGCCGAGGTCGAGGCCGCGGTGCGCAGCCATCCCGAGGTCCACGAATGCGCCGTCGAGGTGGTGAGCCGCGCACCGGGCGATGAGCGGATCGTCGCCTTCGTCCGCCTGCGCGACGGCTCCCGGAGCGAGAGGAACTGGGACGGAGACCGCGTCGAGGAGTGGCGTCGGCTCTACGAGACCACGTACGGCGATCTGCCGACGGGCCGGGACGAAGCATCCTTCAACCTCGCGGGCTGGCTGAGCAGTTACACAGGCCGGCCCTTGGACGAGGGACAGATGCGCTCCTGGCTGGACGACACGCTCGGCCGCATCAGTGCCCTGCGGCCGTGCGACGTCCTGGAGATCGGCAGCGGCACCGGCATGATCCTGCTCAACCTGGCCGCCGATTGCCGGAGTTACCGGGCCACCGACATCTCCGCCCCCGCCGTCGCCTACGTGCGGAGCACCGTGGACGCCATGGACCTCCCGCCGGGACGGGTCGATGTCCGCACGGCTCCCGCGCACCGAAGCATCACCCCGCAGGCGACGGAACCGGCGCCCGACACGGTGGTGCTCAACTCCGTCGTCCAGTACTTCCCTTCGGCCGGCTACCTCCTCGACGTGCTCCGGCAGGCCGTCGACGCGGTGCCCGACGGCGGCCATGTTTTCCTCGGCGATCTGCGCAGCCTGCCGCTGCTGGACCTGTTCCACACGTCTGTCCAGGCGCACCGGGCCCCGGTGAACATGCGCATCGCCGAACTCCGCTCCAAGATCCGCCGCCAGAGCGACCTGGATCCCGAACTGTGCATCGATCCCGCCCTGTTCGAGGAACTCGCGGCGCGCTGGCCCCGGGTGGCGCAGGTCCGCGTGGAGCCCAAGCGCGGCCGCGACGACAACGAGCTCACCCACTATCGGTACGACGTCGTCCTCGCCGTCGGCCCCAAGACGGCCGCATCTGAGCCCTCCGGCACGGTGCTCGACTGGGCCGCATCACCTCTCGCGCCGGACGAGCTCCTGCGCCTCGTCCAACGGGAGCGCCCCGAGCGGCTGCGCCTCACCGGTGTGCCCAACGCCCGGCTGTCCGCCGCACTGAGCCTGCGCGACCTCATCGAGCAGCGGGCGCCTTCCTCCTCCGTGGGTGAACTCCGGGCGCGAGCCGGCGCCTTGACCTCGCGAGGTCACGCGCCGGAGGACTGGTGGGAGCTTGCGGAGCAGTGCGCGTACGAGGTGGAGCTGAGCTGGCGGGACGGGCGGGCCGACGGCGCGTACGACGTGATCCTGACGCGCCGCGACGCGGCAGCCGAGCCGTCCGCGCTCCCGGCCGTCGCCACAGGCCGGGAAGCCGAGGTCTTCGACGGACGGCGGCACACCAACGACCCGCACTGGCGCCGGGCCTGCGCAATGATCATTCCGGAGATCGACGCCCACGTACGCCGCTGGCTCCCCGAACCGGTCCTTCCCACCCACTACGTCCCGCTGTCCGAGCTACCGCTCACGTCGAACGGCAAGGCGGACCGCACCCAGCTGCGCCGGCTCGCGGCGGACCCCGCGGTCGTTGAGCGCGCCGTCCGGGGCATGGCCGCCCGGGAACTCACCGGGACCGAGCAGATCGTCGCCGACATCTGGCGCGAGCTGCTCGACTGCGGTGACGTCACGCCCGACGACGACTTCTTCGGGCTCGGCGGGCACTCGCTGCTCACCCTCCAGGTCGTCTTCCGCCTGCGCAAGCGCCTGAACGTCGCCCTGCCCGCGCGTGCCCCGTTCAACCACCGGACCCTCGCCGAGCTCGCCGCCTGCGTCGACACGCTGCGGGAGCCTGCGGCCGACGCCCCGCCGCAGCTGACCGCCGTGCCCCGCGCAGGGGCGCTTCCCGCCTCGTACGCGCAGGAACGCCTCTGGTTCATGGACCAGTTGAACCCGGGAGACCCCCGCTACAACGTGCCGGTCTTCGACCGGATCCGCGGCCCGCTCGACATCGGGGCGCTGTCCCGGACGCTCGACGCCCTCGTCGCCCGGCACGAGGTCCTGCGGACCCTGATCACCGCGCCCGACGGAGTGCCCGGGCAGGAGATCCGGCCGCCGCAGCCGGTGCCGCTCCCACTGGTCGACCTCACCGGCCTGCCGCAGGCGGACCGGGAAGCGGAACTGGCCCGCATGGTGCGGGAGGAGTACCGCCGCCCCTTCGACCTGGCCGAGGGACCGGTCCTCCGCGCCCACCTGGTGCGCCTCGACCCGCAGGACCACACGCTGCTCCTGTCGCTGCATCACATTGTCCACGACGGCTGGTCGTTGGGACTCTTCAACGCCGACTTCGCCGCGTTCTACGAGGCGTTCGCGGCGGGGCGTGAGCCCGACCTCGCCGCGCCGTCGGTCCAGTACGCCGACTACGCCGTATGGCAGCGGCGGCTGCTCGACGAGGGCCACCTGGACGACCAACTGGCGTACTGGAAGAGCAAGCTGGCCGGTATCGTCGAGCTGCCCCTCCTGTCCACGGACCACCCATGGCCCGCCCGGCCCACCGGCAGCGGCCGGCTGCTCCCGGTCTCCATCCCGGCGCAGACCGTGGGGGAGATCCGGCGGCTGTGCCGGACGTCCGGTGTCACTCCGTTCGCCGTGCTGCTCACCGCGCTCGGCGTGGCCCTGTGCGCCCACACGGGCGAGCGGGAGGTGACCGTCGGCACCGATGTCGCGGGCCGCACCGCCGCCGAGACACAGGAGATGCTCGGCTTCTTCGTCAACCAACTGACGCTCCGCGTCGACCTGTCCGGAGGGCCGACCCGGCGGGAGCTCCTCGCGCGGGTCCACGGCACGGTGCTCGAAGCGCTCAGCCACCAGGACGTGCCCTTCGAAAGGGTCGTTCAGGCCCTCAATCCGCCCCGCAGCCGCCGCCACAGCCCGCTCTTCCAGACCAAGCTGGTGCTGAACAACACGCCGGGACGGTCCGGCGTCGAGCTTCCGGGACTGCACATCGAACCCGTCCCCGCCGGTCTCGACACCACCAGGTCCGACGTGGCGCTGATCCTCCAGGAGAGCCAGGACGTGCGGGACGGAGTCAGCCCGTCCGACGTGGACGGCGAGATCACCGGGTTCCTGGAGTACAGCACCGAACTCTTCGAGGAGTCGACCGTCACCAAGCTGCTCGACGACTTCGCACACGCCCTCAAGGATCTGACCGATCCTGCCGACCTGGCCGAACTGCCCGATGACCTGGGGACGGGGCCCGCCTGATGATGAAGACGCCGACAGAGGACGAGCCTCTGGAGCTGCTCGATGATGCCAGGGCCGCGTTCGACGCCGGACGGGCGCTGGTCGACGCGGGCCAGCACCGCGCGGCGATCGGCAAGCTCCAGGCCGCTGCCCAGAACGCTCCACTTCGCGCCGCGGCCCTGTACTTGACCGGTGAGTGCTTCCAGCGCATCGGGGCGGAATCGGCCGCGGCCATTGTCTTTCAGCAGGCGGCACTGAGCGGTCCCGGAGATGACGACAAGCGTCTGCTGTACGAGAGTGCGCGGGCGTTGCAGGAGCAGGGCAGGTATGCCGAGGCGGCCGATCGCTTCGAGACGCTGCTCGCCTGGGACGCGACGTACCAGGACGCCTGGAAGCACCATGAGTACTGCCGGACGCGAGCCGACTCGCCGTCGACCGCACCGGATACAGTCCGGCAGGATTCTCCCCATTCTCCCTCCGTCCTCGTCAGGGACCTGGAAGCACGCGGTCTGCTCGGGAACTCCGACTCGCGGATCGCCGCCTACGACGCGCTGTTCTACGTCCAGTTCGACCACACCGGACTGCACGACAGCGCCAAGAAGCGCCTTGAACTGGTCCAGTTGCTCACGGCCATCGGGGATGTCTCCGCCGTCGCCACCTCGCTCGACGTCGGCAGCGGCACCTTGCGCTACCCGCAGGTCCTCGACCGGTACGGGGTGCGGTCGTACGGCATCGATCTCAGCGACGCCGGAATCCGTGTCTGCGTGGACGATCAGTGGGCGCGCCGCTTCGCTGTCGCGGACGGCACGGAGATGCCGTTCAGGGACGGCTCCTTCGACCTCGTCACCTGCATGATGGGGACGGTCAACCACCTGTCCGGGGCCCAGCGCGAGCGCTTCCTCGCCGAGTCGTTCCGGACGCTGCGGCCCGGCGGGCTCCTTGTCGTGAGCGCATGGGACCCCGCTTGCCGCTTCCAGACGTTCCTGTCCTTCTACTCCCCGACGGAAATGGCCCAGCTGCGGGGCCGGTTGAGCGACCCGGAGGACCTGCGCGCCGAGTGCGCCGCGGCGGGCTTCGGGGATGTGCGCACCACGCCTTTCTGTACGTTCCCCGACTGGCAGGTCACGGGGGCCGGCGCGGCAGGGACGGACGCGGACCACCTGGCCAGGCTCGCGGAGCTCGACCGGGACCGCGCGGCACAGGATCCGACGATCGCGGGCCAGATGTTCCTGCTCAGCGCGCGACGTTGACCTCCGGCCGGGGGAGCGCGTCCGCGAGGGTGTCCGCCGTGAGGAAACGGACGCTGCGTATGGCGATGCCCTCGCGCCGGCAGGCGGTGGCGAGCTTCATCGCCGTGATGGAATCCCCGCTCATGGCCCAGGTGGTCAGGTGGAAGTGTGAGGAGTGGGCCGCGAGCATCGCGTCGTATGCGTCGGAGACTCTCGCCCGCGCTGCCTCGTGCTCCCGGTGCTCTGGCGGCAGTTCGAGGGCGTCGCGGGCCGAGACGGACGCGTCCATCGGGCGACTCGATGGCCACGAGTGCCCTGTCAGCCGAAGCGGTGGGTGGTCGAGCAGGGCTTTCAGGCACGGATCGCCACGGAAGACCTAGCCGACGCTATGAATTTCAACGCCCAAAGCAGAGTCGCGACGGCCCACGCCATCACCGGATTGCTGGTCGCCCGAGCCGTCGATACCCGGGACGACCTCCATGCCTGGCTCGACCACCAGGACCATCGTGCCGCCCTGCGCACGGTGAAAGGAGTCGGTCCGAAGAGTGTCGACTACATCGGTAACCTCGTCGGCCGGTCGCAGGTTGCAGTAGACGTACACCTGCGTTCCTTCGCGGCGGATGCCGGTGTCGCGAATCTGCGATACGAAGAGCTGCGCGCCGCTTACGAAGAGGCCGCCGCGCTTCTCGGGCACGAACCCGGCGGGCTGGAGCACGCCGTATGGCGGTTCAAGTCACAGGCCGGCTGACGGCTCGAGCAGTCACATGCCGGTTTGATCTCCGTGGAGCCAGTGTTCGCGAGGAAGGGCCGGGCAAATGACGAGTGGGCTGCTTATCGAAGGGCTGGGCTGGTGGTCAGGGCTGCCGAGCGCAGGGGGTCAGGGTTTCGCTCGCCAGCGGAGATCCGGGCGCGGTCTGCGGGGGAGTAGCGCGCGGCGTGCGTGCGTGCGGGGCACGGGGGTTCGGGGAGCAGGAGCGGCGGCGACCGAACTCACGGAGCAGGCCCGCGCGCGGCGATCTGCGGACACCCAGGCCTGCGCGCCTGCCAGTTCAGCATTCACTCGCACAGTCACGTGCCCCGCGAGCGCTGACACAGCAAGCCCCGGACCTGTGTGTCCTGGGCGGCAATAGTGCCTGGTCCCGCTGCACGGGTTGCGAGAACTTCGGCTGCTCGTTGATCAATTGGGTGCATGATTCGGCCATGCCACAGCTCGCGCCTATATCCCTTGTGAAGGCCTCCGGAGCCGACGTGATCGTGCAGCGCAGGCGGCGCATCACGTTGATCGCTGCAGGGGGCCTGGTCCTTGCTATTGCCGGGGCGGTGCTCTTCACGTGGGAGCCGTGGGTCGACAGGTCGCCGTTCGTGGCCCGCACCTACGTCGTCGCAGGCACAGCGCTGTTCACGGACGAAGGCCACGGCGTATGTCGTCCCAAGGAGAGCGCCGGCAAGCGCAAGCTCCTGGGCGAGGACAAGCGAGTCCTTGCAACCGGCTGGGGATCAGAGGGAGAGATTCTCTCTTCCCGGTACGGCGATGCCGCGGGGAAGTGCCTGTACTACACCGAGTACCGCGATGTACCCGCCGGCGAGGACACCTACTACGAAGTGGGAGAGGAGAAGTTCTACACGAGCGACGGAGATCGGTATGAGTCCAAGCTGACGGAGTCGGACCTTCGCAGCCACTTCGAAGAGGTGAAGAAGAACTACCTGCACTTCAAGGCGCCCCGCTGACTGCTGGCCGTACGAAGCCCATGCTGCGGGCGGCAGGATGCTCCTCGGGTGATCGCGACTTTTCTAAGCCAATTACCTTCGGATGGTGCGGGCGACAACTCCGGCGATGGCGCCACAGCGCCCACCCCCGCCCACCCCCGCCCATCCCCATCCCGGTCCGGGGCGCGGTCGGCTGGTACGTCGGGTCCGGGCGTTCCTCGTGGTGGCGGGGGACGGGGTTCGCCCAGCGCCACCAGGGGGTCAGATCGGCAGCCTGCAGCCCGAAGGCGGCGGCCACCCGGTTCAGGAACGACCACGTCGCCTCACCTGCGACGGGCACCCCCCCTACGCCGTATCGCTGGACGATGCCGCGGCAGACGTTCCGGACGGCTTCCTTGGTGGGGTAGCGGGTCGCACCGATGGTGATGCCACTGGGCACGGGTATCTCCGTTCGACGCAGGCAACCGGGAATGCGTATGGCGAGGCCGAAGACACCGTACTTTCCGGTCACCTATTCGAAACTCCAAACCTCTGTTCCCAGCACGCTGACAAGGTGTCAGTGCACGCTGTCATGCTGCTCACCAGCCGAAAGCCGGTCCGGCCGAGGCCGACTGGCAGACGGAGTGAAGGCTTGCGGAAAGGGACGACGCGGTGGCAGTGAAGGCGACCGAGGAACAGGCGGCAGCACGAGACAGCTTTGCTGCCGGCCATGATCTTGCCTTGGTGGCAGGTGCCGGTACGGGAAAGACATCGACGCTGGTGATGATGGGCGCCGCACCCCCCTTTTTTTCCGCGGGGAGGTGAGAGCGGTCCACGCATGCACGTGACAGGCGAGTTCGCCGGCGCGTTCAGCTGTGCGAGCAGGACCGGTGCAGTCGGTCGAAGACTCCCTTTCCGCCACCGGCCCAGCTGGCGCCAGCAGGTCTGCCCCGAGCCGAACCCCAGCTCCAGCGGCAGGAGTTGTCAGGGAGCCTGGGCCATCTCGAACACGCCAGTGTGGAGCGCGCCAGTAGGTGTCAAGACCACCGTTGGAGACGAGGGCGCGGAATCGCAGGGCGGCTTCGGCTCCGCGGAGGCTACCGAGCATGGCGGTGAGGAAAGGGCACGGCCGACTGGGTCATGATCTGCTGGGACACTAACGACTCATAACAAAAGGCGGCTTGTGGATCTCCGGGAATGACGGCGTGTCAGTTTTCGTTGATGCTGACCGAAGGGGGTGCGAGCCAGTCGAGACCCGGAAGACCGCTGCCAGGCCCTGGGAGATCGAAGACGAGTTGTGGGCGCGCATCGAGCCGCTACTGCCGGTCGTCCCGCGCAATCCGCGGCGTCCAGGTCGTAAGCGTCTGGATAGTCGCAAGGTGCTGTGCGGGATCCTGTTCGTGCTGTACACCGGGATCCGCTGGGAGTTTCTGCCCCAGGAGCTGGGTTTCGGCTCGGGGATGACCTGCTGGCGACGGCTGCGGGACTGGAATGAGGCCGGGGTCTGGCAGCGCCTGCACGAGCTGCTGCTCTGCGAGCTGCGGGCCGCAGACCTGCTGGACTTCTCCCGGGCTGCGGTCGACTCCAGCCACATCCGCGCGATGAAGGGCGGGCCGGCTACCGGTCCGTCCCCGGTGGACCGGGGCAAGACCGGCAGCAAGCACCACCTGATCGTCGATGCGCACGGCATCCCGCTCGCGACGATCACCACCGGCGGCAACCGCAACGACGTCACCCAACTGATCCCGCTGATCCAGGCCGTCCCGCCGATCCGCGGCAACCGCGGCCGGCCACTGCGCCGCCCCAAGCACCTCTACGCCGACCGTGGCTATGACCACGAGGTCTACCTGGACAAGGTTCGCCGGTTCCAGATCACCCCGCACATCGCCCGGCGCGGCGTCGGGCACGGCTCCGGCCTGGGCGTCTACCGCTGGGTCGTGGAAGGGGCGATCGCGCTGCTGCACTGGTTCCGGCGCCTGCGTACCCGCTGGGAGATCCGCGATGACATCCACCACGCGTTCGTCACCCTCGGCTGCGCCGTCATCTGCTGGCGACGACTGCGCACCGCACTTTGCTGGGAGTGAGGGCAGGCGATGTGCTTGAGGAGACGGCCTGCTCGATGCGTCAGAACGCACTCGTAGCAGTCGAGCCCGCACAGCCTCACAGCCGGGATTTCGGTACGTCGACCTCACATCGTCCGCCGGGCCCGCTCGCACGCCGCGTCGCGGCCCAGTTCGTACTCGAAGCGTGCCGGCTAGGTGTTTCGAGTCAGCGGTGGTCGACGTAGGCGACGAGCCCGCCGACGGTCAGGCCCAGCGCGCATCCGCGGCGGAAGGACTCGTAGCGCATGACCGGGGTGTGCTGGGCGTCGGTCATCGCGTACGGTGCGCGGATCCCCAGTTCCACGCCGCACAGGCACACGACGTAGCCGTGACGCAGGGCGGCGGCCTCCCACTCGGGGTCGTGCGGGACCCAGGTCCGGGAGTAGATCTCACCGTCGGGCGTCCGCAGTTCCAGCCGGGAGTAGGTGTATCCGTAGCACTCCTCCAGTTTTGGCTGTTCATCGGGTATCTCGTGCAGCTCCCATCCGGGGATCGAGGGCAGGTCGCAGAAGACCTCGGGCGGTAGGCGCCTCATGCCGAACAGGATGGCGCCTTCGAGCTGCGGTTCCTCGGGTATCTCGTCGAGCGAGGCTCCCTTCGGCACGACGTACCCGAAGTAGCCCACGCCCACGGCATGCCTGAACTCGAAGAGGGCAGTGGGCATGCGGGGTGTCTGTGCGGGATCGATGGTGATTGTGCCTTCCGCGGTCTCCAGGCCCCCCAGCACGCACTCGAGCTGCAGCGCGGGGTCGTCGCAGAACAGGATCTGCCCGAGGTCGTCGACCTGTTCGAACTGATACCAGCTCATCTCCTGCAGCCCTTCGGTTGGTTGCGGTTCCGCGTCCGCGAAGCAGACGACTCAATGTTGAACCATCCTATTGAAGGATCGTTGAACGATCCATACATTGAACGCGTGCACCATCAGGCCGGCGGTTTCGTCGAGAGCAGGGGTGAGGGTGAGCGCGGAGGAAGCAGGCACAGGGCGGACAGGCGTGGCTTGGCGGGTGCTGGTGGGCGCCGCGAGCACCGGCGCAGCGTTGGCGCTGTGGGCGATCGTGCGCACAGCCGTCGTCGCGCACGCCCGGTGGATCGACGTGCTGTGCGCGCTGGTGATCCTCCTCGGCTGCGTGTTCTTTGGCGCGTGCTGGTACTTGGACATCCGGTGGCTGCTGTGTGCGGTGTGCCTCCTCGGGGTGCTGTTCCTGCAGAACAAGGAGCTGGATCAGCAGGTACTGCACCAGCACGGGCGTACCGAACACGTCAGGGTCCGACAGATTCAGTGGTCCGCCGGCGACGGCATGGGTGACAGCGCCCACCTCTACACGGTCACCGTCCTCGACGGCCCACCACTGGCTCCGATCGAGGAGAACGGGCTCATGGGCTGGAAGTGGGTGGTAGGCGGCACTTACACGGTGACCGTCGATCCGCAGGGCATTGCCCCGCTCAGGCGGGGGGACAAGCCCGGGCCCCCGGTGATCCAGCAGTTCCTGCAGATCCCGCTCGGCCTCGGCCTGGCCTTCGCCCTGTGGCGGCCCGCAGGGCTGCTCCTGCGCCGACAACGCGTCCCGTCAGCCGGACCCACTCAGCCATAGGGGGCTGTGACTGAGCGGCGCCGGGGCGCCGGCAATCTCACCCGCTGGTCGCGGGAGTGTGGATGGTCGGCGTCGTCTCGGTTGATCCGGTCCCGCTCGCTGTCGTGACGACCGGCCTAAAATACGCCGACTTTTCGAGCTTTCTGTCACCCACGGCGGTCTCAGTCCTCGTGACAAAGCGCCAACTGTCGTCTCACAGCTCACAGCTCACTGCGCACGTTGTAGGCGCCGCAGGAGTGACAGATGTCGCGCCCAAGTGCCAACCACCTCGCTCAATCACACCCCGGGGCCGCGGCGATCGCGAGCACGGGCGACTTGTGCCACAGGACTTCCGGGGGTCGGGACCGGCGCCAAAGTCATCGCCTCGACCTGGACGTCGATGCGTGCCTGATCGGCGTCCACTTTCAGGAACACGTCGCCGACGGGCAGGGTTGCGCGCTCGGAATGGGCGCCTACGACCTTGACCTCCTCCATGGCGACCGATATCCCGGATGACCGTCGACGTCGCCGGGTTTATCGCGTGCGATTGCGCGGCTGACTGCATCCCGCTGCCCGGCGGCCTCGTGCACGGCACCGACCGCTGACAAGGCCAAGCCCAGCACTTTTGTTAGGAGTCCTGAGCCCCCGGCAGATCGCCCCTCAGGTCGCCGCACCGATCACCCTTGCCATGTACTTCTCGAAGAGGTCCGCCTTGTAGAGGAGCCCGCTGTACTCGACTGGGATCCGGTACCCGTCCACTTCGGCAGTAGGTGTGCCCGGCCCGGCGTGCCCGTTGTAATGCCCAGCGGCAGCGAACACCTTCTCGGTGGAATCCACGAAGTCCCGGTATTTCATGGACTTCACGGCAGTGTCGAAGGACGGGCTCCGCAACCCCTTCACCTTGCTCGCCAGTTGCAGCAGGCGTGCGTCGGTGAAGCCGTCGACCTCCTCGGAAGGCTGGTTCTGGTAGAGGACGGCGTGGTATTCGGCGAACTTCCCCGTCTCCACCGCCGCGCGCAGCGCGTTGACCGCCTTCTTCGAACCGTTTCCTCCCAGCCGTGGGTCCAGGAACGACGCCATCGTGTACTCGACCTTTACCTTGCGCCGCAGGACCCATTTGGTCAGGACCGGGCCGCCGCCCGAAGTCTCGAATTCCTTGCAGTACGGGCAGCGTGGGTCTTCGTATAGGTGCACGGTCACCTGAGCCTCGGGGTCGCCCACCAAAATACTTGTGCCGTCCGGTTGCACCTGCTCAGGCACGGCAGCCAACCCCGGGTAATCGGCCTTGGCGGGGCTTTGTTGCCCGTCGCTGACCTTGCCCGCTGTTTGTTGCCCGCCGCCGGCCTGGGCGACCGGGTGGTGCCGAGGCCCGCAGCTCACCACGGCCGCCCCGAGAACGCCTGTCAACACGGCTGCCGTCAGTTGTCTACCTGCACGCTTCAAGCGCATCATGCCCCCTGTGGTCCTGGAAGGGGAGGGTAAGCCATCTGCTGTAGGACCGTGGCCGTGGGGTTCTTCGTCCTGTTCACCTGGTGCCACCGGTTTCTGGTGTGTTCCGGTGGGAATCGTTAGCCGTCCAGAGGATGTTCTGTAGGACATCACGCCCGGAAAACTCAGTAACGGGGTGGATCCGCGCCGACCTCGCGACCTCAGCTCGTTTCGTGCCCGCATGCGCGAGGCCGGTCACGAAGTGGGACGTAGAGTTCCCGGTCCACCGCCGCGTGTCCCCGCTCTCCTGCGTAGACGAGGTAGGCCGCGACCTGGGCGTTGGGCGGCGTCGGCGTTCCGCTCGGCCCGGCCCAGCAGGTGCTGCATGCCGTCCGGGGTGGTGTCCCCGGCCCACTCCGCGATCGTCCAGCGGTTCTTCGGCGGGAGGTCCGACAGTAGACCGAGCACCAACTGCCGGACGCGACGGCGGGGTTCAACACGCGGGAACCGACCTGCGATCCGTCTCGTCAGGCCCTCGAAATGCCCTCCTGCCGACGGGCAGGGTCTGCGCCGGCACCCGCGGCCACCGCGAGATCGTCAGTCTTCGCACACCGATGATGGACTCTACGAGTCGAACCAGCGGAACCAGATGGGCCTGCCTACGCCCACGTGCCAACTCTGGAAAGCCGTACGACGCTGTTCGGGCGTCGTCAGCGACTCCTCGTGGGCGAGCCAGTCCAGGTACCACTCCGCGAATGTCGCGGCTTGCCGGTCATCGTTGAGCAGCGGGTTCAGGCGATCGCACGTCGCACGCCCGTCGAACCACATGGTTCCTCGCATGGGTCCGCTGACCACGAGAAGCGTGTAGAAGCCGCAGCCGTCGTCGTTGAGAAAGACGGCCCCGGTGGCCCGAGCGGCTTCGATCGCGTACGCCGTCTCCTGCCACGCGTTATGAGCAGTTTCGTAGGCCGCATCGGAGATGTGGTCCTCCCTCTTCGGCTGCCTGTCCCACGCGTCCTCACTCTCCGCCAGGGCGCTGTCATGGTCGGGAAAGGGGACATGAAGCCTGTCGTGGTCCTCAGGCCGGGCGCCGTCCCAATCCCACCGTGAGCCGTTGAACTGCAGCTTCCGTACCCGCCCGCCCGCGCTGACATGCAGCAGGTACTGGCGGTAGTCTTCGGGGAACTCCACGCCGAACTGTTCCTCCGCCTGGCGCACCTGCGTCTCGCTCAGGACTTCCGGGAGACCTGGTCTGCCGAGACCCATGCCAAGCCGCGCGTACAGAGCGACGGTCCGATCCCGCGCCTCGTCCCAGTTCACTGCATGCATGCCCGGCAAGATAACCGGTCAACCGACTACGGCGTCGGCTTGGCCCCGGCGCCTCGCAGCCGTCACGGCAGCCCGGCTACGAAGATCACGATCTTCCCCCGTAGTACTACCCGATCAGGTCGAGCTGGTGGCGGGCGCCGTCGGCCAGCGCGGTCCGCGCCCGCGGATGCCTCGGGTCACGGCCCGTCAGGGTGACGCCCGAATTCCCCGCGTGACCTGACACGGGGGTGGCATGCCGTCACCCAGTCCTGCGGATGCTCGGCACGTCGTGGATCGCCTGCCGCAGAATGCTGTCAGTCGAGTCGTCGCACGAATGCTGAGGGTCAGTCAACTGGGGGTGGGGATGGACGGGGTGCGTCAACAGTCGCCGGCGTACACGATCGATGTTCAGAGGCGTGGAGTTGAGGCGTGGCAATCGCAGAGGCTCAGTCCGGACTGGGTCTACGGACGGCAGTCGGCGGACGCTGCCGTTCAGGCCCTTGACCTATACCTGGAGCAGCACCAGGAGACCGTGACTTCCCTGGTCAGTCCGCAGTCCCAGGAGCTGCGGGTTCTCGTCACACCTCAGAGATCCGGTACGCGTCCCGCCGTATTCACATTGCGGAGCGTGCTGGAGCACCGGGTACGACGAGAGGTCGGCCGACGTCTGGAGGCGCAGCGGCGCCTGGACCGGGCGACAGAGGCCCTCAGGACATCGGTGCGGGATGCCGCGGCGGCCGGCATCCGGCAGAGCGAACTGGCGCGTATGTCTGGTTGGAGCCGCGAGACCCTGCGAAAGATGAACCGTGATGCGTGAACGCGCGGATCAGGTTACTCGGTAGGCGAGCCAACCGTGTTGGCCAACCTGGTTGGCATGTTTATCGCGGTGGGTATATTGAGGCTCACAAATAGCACTCAGATTCACAACTTATGCCGGATTGTTCACCGATTGCCCTGAATCTCGGATCGTAGTTTTCCTCTACCGCTCTGTAGTTGGCTTCGTGGTCCACGTGACAGAGAGGCAGTGACGCCGGAATCTGGTCGGTGTCAGGACAGGCCCTGCGTCCGGTCGAAGTCAGCAGGGCCTGTCACCGACTCCCCAAAGGGAGGTCCCGCATGTACTACACCATCATGCTGTCCTTGATCCCGCCAGTGAGCCAGCACCCGGTGCAGGCTGTCATCTGCGTCATCCTGATCATCATCGGAGTGCGAGTCCAGGAACGCCCGTTCGGTTGCCGATAGGCGTCATCCGGTGCGGGCCGCGCGAGGCTCGGCCCGCACCGCCGAATCTGCCAGGCTGCGGACGGGTGTCGCCTTCGTCCCGAACTGGCCGGGAGGTCATTGAGATCGCGGCGACCTGGCCGAGGCGGGGGAGTCCGTTGTCCTTGTACTGGCCGGAATCTCAGTTTGGGAAGCTGTGATCATCACCGGCTGACTTGGTTATTTACCCGGTGAAACGAGGGAATCACGGGCCGCTTCGGTGCCCGTGGAGGAACTGTGGTTTCCCCTGGTTCCCTGCTCGTTCTGGTGCGGCTGTGGCGCGGGACCGCTGTGAGCGTGACCTTCTGATCCCTAGCTCTGTGGAGATGGGGGGGAGGTCATGCAGGGGGTGTTGGGAGGGTTCTGAGGGCCGCTGTCGGGTGCTGGCGATTGTTGGGATGCTGTACTTCGTTGCAGCACGTCGGCGGCTACCAGTCCCGCCAGTCACCGTGATCTCGGTGCGGTTGATGCCCCGCCTCGATGCCTGAGCGGTCACATCGATGCCGTGTGCCCTCAAGGCCTGATTGGCGTACAGGCACAACCCATCGCGCTCTTCGGTCTCATGGCCGGCGCCGTCGTGGTCCTCGTTGATCTCATTCAGCGCCAGGGCGACATGCTTGATCGTCGGATCCGCTGTTGGCTAGACGCTGCGGGTGTGGAGGTGGCCTTTGCGGGTGTGGGACGCGGGCTGCGGCGAGATTGACGGTCCAGGGGTCCGCCTGGGCCTGCCGAAGAGCGCCGTCGTCGTTGCGCTGCTCAGGACATTTGTGAGGCTCCCTCGTGTGACACATGTACTGCAGTATTTGTGCCTCTTGACACTGCACCACGCTCGTTGGCTTCCGTAGGCTTGCGGCATGTTCAAATCTCACAAACCAGGACCGGACGACGCCTGGGAAGGCATTGTTGAGGACAAGTCGCGGGGCATGCTCGACGGCGCGAACATGTACCACTTCGTCAAGGTGAGGCGTGCGGACGGCTACTTCCTCAAAGTGCGCATTGACCGCGGGCTGTGGAAGTCGATCGCGGTCGGCGATCGCCTCGTAAAGGAGCCCGGTAGCGCCCCAGCCAAGGCGTAAACCCCAGAGCGCTGCACGGAGAACACTGAAGCTCCGCATTGAGCTCGTGACACGATCGTGCGACCCAGTCCCAGTAGTCGTGTCGTGGTGGAGCGTGGGAGCGTGGCCCTGGATCGTGGGCGCTGACCTGTGTGGGGAAGCGGGGCTGGACGAGCGTGGTGTGGGCGGCGACGTCGCCGGAATCGGGACTGTTCTCTCCGGTTGAGAGACGTTCAGAGGTGAAGGATCTGGCAGGCCGCTTCAACGACCTGCGCTCCCGTGGCCGGGGGTACGTCGAAGTTCGGTCGCCGAACAGGAAGTTCCCGGTGCCGATCCTGGCCTTCCGAGGGCTGTTCGCGAGTGATTGTCCGTTTCGAGGCTGGGATTGGGTAGGCCAGCCTGGTCGAGAGCGAGGATGGCAGGCTACGGACGGCCGTTGGCAACAAGCGGGCTCTCCTCGCCGAGAGTGAGGGGTCGCCGCGGTGTGTACTGGTGCCACAGCGGCACTCGGAACCGAACTGCGTCACGGGTCGAGACTGCGGCACAATCTTCCTTCATGGCCGCCTCCCGTGATCCAGCCGTCCTATATCCCGACATCGCAACTGAAGGCAGCCTCGCTGCGGCACTCCAGGCCGCAGCGGACGAGGACGGCCTCGCCGTTTCGTTCGAGGCCTCCGAATCCAATCCGCTGCTTCATGCCTCGGTCGCGAGCATGGTTCCGCATCGGACGGTCCTGGCTATCAGTGCCTGGGCGGTCGAACGCCGTTGGTCGATTCGCGGCTGCGAGCCGTTCCAGGACATGGCGCTCGTAGAAGGCAACACGCAGGACCTCGCTCAGGTCGCTCGTGCCGCGCAGGCCTGGTGCGACGGGGTAGAGCTGGCCGAGATCCGCTGTGCCGCGCCGTTCGTGCACCTCACCGGGCGCTTCGAGGTACCCGACAACGATCCGGAGCGACTGGCCGAGTCCGAGTGGCAGCACCTGCGCGCAGAGGCCGACCAGATGGACTGGCCGGAATACCGCGCACTCATCGAGGCCGCATACTCCGAACCGACGCTGCGGGGGCTCTACCCGTTCACCAGCCACTGGACGCTGCGATTCTCCACCAGCACTCGCCCGCGCCTCACTATCGTCCCGCTGTGCCTGGATGCGTATCGGCAGAAGCCCTACACCCTCAGCACCCACTACATGGGAGAGGTCCTCGCCGAGGCCACGACAGCGGAGGAGGCCGTGTCGATGACCCTGCGTCATCTGCCCTCCGACTTTGTCGCCGTCACGCCGGGGGCGGACTGAACAGGCCGGGCTCGGCCTCGGACAGGATGCCGCGGTCGACGAGTCGCTTGAGCTTGTGCGGCGTGCTCTCGATGTTCTTCGGGATGATGTCCAGGTCCAGGTCCAGGTCCGGGTCCAGGTCCAGGGCTTGGCACAGGTCGCGGGCCCGCATCGGCTGCCGCATCTCGGCGAACGCGGTCAGGATCTGCTGGTAGTGCCGGATGCTCCGGCACTACGGGGGTCGGGGGCTCGTGGCGGCCATCATGCGCGAGGGCGGGCACCGTCTTCCGCGTGATCCGCAGATGCTCCGCCTCCTGGTCCAGTTCGCCCAGTCGGCCGGCCAGTTCGTCGATGTGCGTGCGGACCTGTTCGGCCTCGGCTGCGACGGCCTGCTCGCGTGCCGCTATCTTGTCCAGCGGCTGTCCCAGCACCTCCGTCCCGGTCATGCGTCGCGCCAGCTCGGGGTGCTGGTACCGGTGAGCCGACGGGCTATCACATCGGTCATCGCCCAGTAGACCCGCGACTCGGAGCTGGCCGGACGGCCCGCGTAGTCACGGACGAGGCGGCGATGCAGCATCAAGATCCCGTAGGTGCGTAGTCATTACCTTGCGAACAGCCCTCTGAGTTGTAGCTACAAGTGGCTCTGTTCACGACAACGGGTTCTGGCTCAACTTCCCTGCAGTATGTGGCCGGAGTGTCCGGGCACACGGGAGTGCCCGAGGCTTCCGAGTCGACGGCCGACGCAGCCTGACCATCAGGGATCGGAGTCTGGCAGCAGTGGCAGTCTGCCTGCCCGGGGTGCTTTGCGCGTTACAGTCCGGCCGCATGGACGAGGGACGCCCTCTCGAGCTCGTCCAGATGAAGGCCAGCCAGCAGTTCGTCGTCGGCCAGCAGACGTCGCACCCATGCCGCGTCGGCAACGAATGCCGCACGGCACAGGGCCCGTTCTGGGTGGTCTTTCTCAGGGCCGCTGACCGCCAGGTCCCACGCGTTGTCGGGGTCTGTCGGTGCGGACAGGGCGGCGGCTACGAGCACGAGCCCGAACAACTCGTTCCGGCGTGGGATCGACGGATCGGCAGTCAGTCGCAGCAGGTACGGGACGACCGCCGGCATTGTGGCACTAATGGCCATTGGTCCTGACATCACAAGCCAGTCCAGTGCACGTTCGGCCATCTCAGCCGCGTCGGGATCGAGCAGTCCGCGTAGGACGACCGGGACATCAACCGGGCAGCCAGGAATGGACAACCACTCCACGTCCTCGCAGCCTTCCAGTGCCGGATGCGGAGAAGCCTCATACCTCAGGTGTGGGTAGGCCGCCGTCAGAACTGCTGTCGCGGTCACTGCTGCGGCCTCGTGATCCACCTTGCACACCAGTGTGCCTCCCATCCGCCCGCCGGCGCCGAACCAGCGAACATCGACCGCGTCGACGCCGCGAGTCTATCCACGCCCCACTTTCACGACCTTGAGAACCCGACGCTTGCCCAACAGCGCATCAGCCGCCGCCGCGCGGTGCCGTTGCATCGCCGCGGAGACGGCATCGACCGGCAAAGTTGCAGATCACGGTGTTGCGCTGCTGTGTCGTGTGCTGGGAGTGCCACGCCCGACCCGCAATGCGCACCAGGCGGCCGCATCGGCCCACCGACCCGCTCGGCGCGAGGAAGAACGCCTGGTGGACGAGATCCGAGTGCTCCACCGGATCGCCTGGGGCCTACGGGACCCCGCGGATCCACGCCGCCCTACGGCGGTCGGCCGGGTAGTGAAGTCGAAGAAGTTCGAGCGGCTGATGCGCAGGCACTTGATCGTCGGGATCACTCGGCGCCGGCTTCGGTCCTGACCCGGCAGGCGAAGCCGGCGTCGTTCGCCGCCGATCTGATCGGCCGGGCGCGTGCCGGGGATTGTGTCCGGCCGAGTGGTGTAGCTGCTCAAGGGTCGTGAACGCGCGGGCGTCCGCCTGGGGCGGGCACCCACTGTCCGTGACCGCTCCCTGAAACAAGGGCAGACCACCGCGCAAGTCTCCCTGGTGCGCGCATGCGAGGAGTCGCGATGGAGAGAGCTCCCGACAACTCCTCAGCCTATGAGCCACGCTGCTCCGGTGGCCGGATGCGAGCAATCATCAAGACTTGTGGACCGCGTGTTCTAGGATTTCGGGATGAGTGACGAGCTTCTTCACCTCACGGTCCTGGGCTCCGCGACGCCCTACCCGAGCGCGCACAATCCGTGCTCCGGCTATCTCGTGTCGAGCGGGAAAACTCGCGTCTGGGTGGACGCGGGCAGTGGGACGCTCGGCCCGCTCCAGCGGCATGTGCGGCTGGATGAGCTCGATGCGATCTGGATCTCGCATCTGCATGCCGATCACAGCGCGGACCTGCTCACCGCGTACTACGGCGCCCTGTACGCGGACAATCACCTCGTAGCGCCGATTCCTCTCTTCGGTCCGCCTGGAATCGCCGACCGGCTGGCCAACTTCCTTTCCAACACTCCGGCCCGCAGTCCGCTCGAATCGGCCTTCGCCGTCACCGAGTTGCACGACGGGCACCAAGCGGCCATTGGCCCGCTCCGGCTGACCAGCCGGGCGGTGTCGCACGGCATCCCCGCCTTCGCCGTGCGCATCGAGGCGGCGGGCAAGTCGCTGGTGTACTCCGGAGACACGGCACCGTGCCCGAGCCTCACCGAACTGGCCGAGGGATGCGACGTGCTGTTGTGCGAAGCCGAGAGCGCACAGGCACCGGTCGAGGGCGACCCGGTGCACCACACGCCCGAGGACGCCGGCGACACAGCCAGCACGGCCGGGGCGGGCCGGCTGATCGTCACACACGTCGGCCCCTTCCTCACGCCGCAGCAAGCGGTGGCGCGTGCCTCGGCGCGGTTCGACGGTCCCGTCGAATACGCCGCGCCCGATGCAACCTTCTCTATCGGCTAGGCCGCAACCTCCGGGGTCGTTCGACGAGCTGGCCGCGTTCGAAGCGGGCTCCGGATCGGACGAGTGCGACGAGGTGGGGTGCGTTCACGACTCGCCGACGAGTCTGGGCGGACTCGACGAGCTTGAGGACCATCGCGAGGGCGGCGGCTCGGGAGCCTGCCCCGCGGCGATGGACGAAGGACGGGCGCGCGCATGCCGCGCCGCTGGCAGTCCCGCAGCAGGCCCGCCGAGACTCCGGCGACTCACGGTAGCCGTCTGCCGTCTGCCATCGCGATCAGCTCCTCGGTGCCGTCCGCGCGCACGCCCATGACGACCAGGACCGCGGCCTTGGCTTCCTCCAGGCGTATCCGCAGATGGATGCCGTCGGCCCAGACGTAGACGTAGTCCGTGGCGGACAGGTCACGTTCGCCGAACGCCCTTTGGCCGGCCTGCCACTGCGTGGTCAGCCGGGTCACCGTGGCCGGGGACAGGCCGGCGGCCGAGGAACCGAGAAACTGCTCGAGCGCGGGCACGAAGTCCCGCGACGACAGGCCGTGCAAGTAGAGCAGCGGCAGCACCTCGCTGCTTTACGCTCGTCCACCTGCGCGTCAGCCAGATCAACAGCTGCTCGGCGTGGGTCTACGCCAGCGTCTCCGGCGGGAAGAAGGCCGGTGACACCGATGAGCGGCTTCACAGCGTAGCGGCGTGGCTTGAGGCGCCGTTCTACGCCGATGCGGAGCGCGCGGCACTGGCGCTGGCCGAGGCCGCCACCCGGTTGCAGGATGGTGCGCCGGGTGTCACCGACGAGATCTGGGAAGAGGCCAACGCCCATTTCACCGAGGAGCAGATCGGCGCGATCAACTTGGAGATCGCGCTGACCAACTTCTTCAACCGGATCAACCGCACGATCAAGGAACCGGCCGGCAAGACTTGGGGCTGAGCCCAGCGTGGCTTTCACCCATTGAGGTTTCGCCAGCGAAATGATCTTCGGGTGGGCCGCGAGGCCGGGCAGGCGTGAAGCCCCTGGTAGGACTGGTCGGTCTGCCAGGTCCGCTCGAACCAGAGGCTTCACGTTGGTCACCTATGCTGCCGCGCTCGACGTCCTACGCCACTTCGTGGAGTTCCTCGCCCGGTTACTGGCTGCCCACCGGCGCGAAATCGGCACGCCAAAGGGCTCTCGCGCCGGGCCCGATCCGCCAAGCGGTACTGGTGCCGTGCTGGTTCCGAGAACACGGCTGCGTGCAATGCCTGGCCCGGGACGCCGGGATCCCGCACAGCGGGGAACCTCAAAGCGTTGTCCGCGGCGGCGTCAGTTCTTGCCGCTGTCCACGATGACCGGCGTGCCGCCCGAGTCCGTACCGCACGGCACCGCGTACACGGGGTGCGCCTTCGCGGCCTCCTTGTATGCCTCAAGGCACTGGTTGTACAGCACATTGTCGCTCAGGGACCGCCCGATGATCTTGTTGGCGCGGGCGATGCCCTCCGCCTCGATCCGCTTGCGCTCCGCCTCCGCCGTGGCCGTACGCGCCGCCTCGGTGGCCCGCTCGGTGGCCTGCTCCTGCTGGATCTTCTTGTCGATCTGGTCCTGCAGCTTCTCCGACGGCCTCACATTGCGCAGGTTGACGGAAGTGACGTCGATGCCGCGCGGTGCCAGTCGCTCCTTGACGAGGTCGGCGATCTGCGAGCTGATCTGCTCGCGGGCGGATGCGTAACCTTCCTCGCTGGTGTGCTTCGCGAAGACGTTGCGGATGATCTCGCGGCTGTCCGGCAACACCAGCCGCTCCTGGACGGCTTCCTCACTGCCCGCCAGCCGGTACAGCGCGACCGCCTTGGTCGGCGCCACAGCCCACTTGATGGTGACGTCCGCATAGAGCACACCGCCCTGCGAGGAGCGGACCTCGACTACGTCCTTGCCGTTGAGGTCGAGGTCCACCGGGCGGGTGGAGAAGGATGTGACGTCGGTGAACGGTGACTTGAAGTGGATGCCCGAGATCAGCGGCGTGCCGATCCTGCCGAAGGTCACCGGCACGCCGACCTCATAAGCACTCACGACATGGATGCAGGCGAAGGTGCCTGCGATTACGCCCGCAACGGCGCTGAGCGCCGCCCCGAGCTTCCAGTGGCCGGCGCGGCCGCGGCCGACGAGAACGAGCACGAGCGCAGCTATAAGCAACAGGATGGACAGCGTGAACACAGGTATATCCCCCTCCGGAAACGTATCCGCGCCTCTGGGGGCGCGGCCCCGGCGCATCGTAGCCATCTCCGGTGCAGGGCCGCACGCAGGCCGAACCGGAGGGCGTCCGAAAAGCCTGTCAGCGGCCCGAAGTTGCGGGGCGGTCGCTCTTTCGACGGCTGAGGGTTCCGGCTCAACTTCGGTGTAACGCACACGCTGAGCGATGGCTGACGTCAGCAACGGCCTCGGGGAAGTTACCAGACGCAGACGGCCGGTCTCGGTCAGAGGTGCATTACGGTGGGGAACGAGAGCCTTTCGGTTGGTGCAGACGTCGCAATCCACACCGAACCGGAAGGCCCTCACCCGTTCAAGATTCCTCAGCCGAGACCTGGCTCACCCGTCCACAACCTCCCAGGGCAGAACACCTAGACACCCGCGTAAAGCCGTCGGTGCCACCATCGGTACGGACTCCCGCTCCAGTCCACCCAGTGGCTTGGATCAGGATCGTGCATTGTCCTGCTTCGGAATTCGGCATCAAGACCGGCAAGCAGTCGTCGCAATTCGGTGCGTGCCGGAAGCGGGAGCATGCCCACTATGTCTTCCAACGCGTCCCTGACTACCGCGACATCGTCGTACTGGCACCCAGGACAGGCCGGGCACTCCGAGGCAGTCAACCTCAGCTTCCGACCGGGCTGGCGCAAGAAATTCCGGTAGCTGTAGAGGAATTGTGAGGTCCGCCCAGGCTGGACCTCATAGCTGTGAGAGCTATGTTCCATCAAGTGAATCGCGGCACTCGTGTCAGCCGACAGACGGTCGATGGTGGGCAGTTCGCGCGCCCACTTGGGCGGTTGGCGCTCGCGCATGGCGCGGATTGCACCCGGGCGCTTACGCGGCATGTGCCTTTCTGGTGATCATCATGGAGGCCATCCTGCCATCAGCGGTACTTGACGCGCAGAGCCGTGCCTGCAGGCCCCGGACGAGGGCACGATTACGCAGACGGGCTCAAGTGCACGGCGGCAGTATCTCGATCACGGTGGCCGTGCCGGCTACAGGTCAGGCCTCGTGCATGGTGATGACATCGCCGCACTCCAGGAGTCTCCACTGTTCGGGGCTCAGGGGAGCCAGCCGAACGTCGGCGGTCTTTCCCGGGCCGAGCTCCTGCGCGTACTCCACCCACAGCCTTGCGATGCTCAGCTCTCGTTCTCCACCAGCACTGCGGTTGCCGGTATCCCACATCGGCCGGGGTCGACCCTCTCCGGAAAAGGCAGTCCGGCGTCGGCCCTCCTCCGCACGCACCAGGCTCAAGGTTGCCCGGACAGTGCCGTGTTGGACTTCCCAGGCTCGCCACTCGCACCAACGGCAGCTGCGGTCGAGCATCATCTGGCGAGCGGCCTCGGCGAGGAGTTCCCAGAAGTCCACTGACACGGAGTGGACATCCCCGATCTCGATGAGAACGTCGAGCACCATCTCCCACTCCTGGCGCCCGATGTCCTCGCGAACATCCCCAGGTGCCAGTCCTCGCGCACCCATGCCTGCTGTTCCCGGATGATCTCGACGACGTCGCGGCCTGACGAGGATGGTGTTCGGCGCCGCGTCGATCTTCGTCTGCTGGTGGCGGAGCCGCGCGACCATCCCGCCCTCCGGGACGGCGGCGGCGTCCAGGCCGGGGATGTCGGACAGCGGCTCGAAGCAACGCCACCGACCTCAGCGGCATGCTCACCCACATCCACCGAGAGCTTCGAAGCCTTCGGCGACGTTCACCGGGTCGAGCGGCGCGGTCAAGCCGTCCACCTCCGATCGTTAGGGACCAGGAGCGTGAGCGGACGGCCCGGGGCCTCCTCCGGGCAGCTTCCTTCGGCGGCGCACGGCTGCCCATGGCTGGCCGTGACCTCGGCGCCGGACGCCCAAGGCCAGCCCTGCGCCTGGTCATCAGGGTGGGCACGCGGCCAAGGGTCACGGGGCGTCGAGAACTCGATGATCTTGGAAGGTCACGTCAGTCAGCTGCGGCGTCCTCGGCCTCCCAGCGCAGCAGGTCGCCCGGTTGGCACTTGAGCACCTCGCAGAGCGCGGCGAGCGTCGCGAAGCGCACCGCCTTGGCGCGGCCGTTCTTGAGTACCGCCAGGTTGGCGGGAGTGATCCCTACGCGGTCCGCGAGGTCGCCCACGGACATCTTCCGCCTGGCCAGCATCACGTCGATGTCGACGGCGATCGGCATCAGATCACCTCGTCCAACTCGGCCTGCATCTGCGCCGCTTCGACGTCGCGCGCGACGGCCTGGGCGAGCAGCATCCGCAGCACGTGCACGATGAGCGCGACCCCCAGGATGGCCATGCCGATCCCGCCCATGATGACGGTGACGCCCGGGTCGTCCCGCTGGCCCGGCGCGTTGATGGCCGTGACCGCGAACCATACGAGGGCAGCCGCCACGATCGCGCCGGTCACGCCGTCCACGTACCGGAAGGCGGCGTGGGAGAACACGGTTCCGCGCCGCACCATCGTCACCAGCCGCCAGACGCAGACCAGGGCGACCTGGACCGACACCATGCCCAGGATAGTGATCACGCGGAAGGCGGTCAGCGGGAGCGACCCGTCCTCGGGGTCGCTCCCGCTGACCAATGTCCACACCATCAATGCCTGCACGAACACGGTGCCGGCGAGCACCATCACGAGCAGGGCGCGCAGCGCACGCACGGTCAGCTTTCCCATGACCTCGTCCTTCCATCGAATTGCGATGGAAATCTATCGAGATTCGATAGGTTAAGCAATGGCTGGGACGGAGGGTGGGCGGCGGTTTCGCACCTGCCGGGGCGGCGCCACCTCCCATGACGCGGCGGTTGCGCGAACCGCCGCGATCTTGTCGAAGTCGGCCTCACTTGAACACGCGCCGGACGCCACCCGACTACGTCGAAGCCCTGAGTTAGGTGGTCAAAAGGCCTTTCCAGATGGGCTGTCAGGTTCTTGTGCCGCCGTAGCTCGCCGATACCGGCCTCACCGCGACCGGCTTGAGCCCGTAGCCGTTCGGCCTGCTGGGCACGCAGCACCATGCGCCGGGCCGGTTTCGCCCTTGGTGGCGAACTCCTGCTCGTCGGGGACTTCGGCCGCCCGGCAGCGTTCGCGGCCCTCGGTCCAGGACGTGGGCAGGTAACGCTCGCGGTCGACGCGGGCACTTCCACCGGCGGTGGCGTAGGCGGCGAAGACGCCGGTCTGGGTGGTGTCCTCGTCCGGTCCGGCGGCCCGGCGCTGGTCCGGGTCGTGCGTCCATGAGCACGGGATGTACGGCTCGCGGTCCACCGCCGCGTGTCCGCGGCGGCTCGCGTGGACGACGTGGACCTCGACCCGCGCGTTTTCGATTCACTGGCGGTGTCGGTGTACTGGCGCGGGACACCGACGGTGTGCGTGCCCTTCTTCACGGCGCCGGTCTGGTCGACCCTCTGGTCGACCACCGGCACCGCGTGCTCGTCGTGCAACTGGTCCAGCAGGTATCCGCGCACGTCATCGCGGGCACGGCGTCGGCATCCCACTTGGCCCAGCCGAGCAGGTGCTGCTTGCCGTCTGGACTGGCCTGTGCGGCCGCTCGGCGATCGTCCGGCAGTTCTTGCGGGGCAATACTGTCGGTAGGCCCAGGACCAAGTCCGGGGCCCGGCAACGGGGTTCGACTCGCCCGAGCCGGCCGGCAAACCGGCCCATCGAGATCTCGAACATCGTCTGCCGGCGGGCAGGGTCTGCGTTGTGACCCGCGACCTCCGCAAGATCGTTGGTCCTCACACCCGGATGATCAGCGGTGGCCGCTCCACCCTCGCGACCTGTATCGGAATATTCGCGAGCCGGCTTCCGGGCCGACTGGCAGGCTAGCGCCCATGACCAAGCCTCTGAAGCCCAGGCAACGACTGGCCACACTCCCTTACTACGCCGCCCTGAGCGGGGAGGACTTCACCGGCGCGGACCTGGTCTCTGCGAGGACGTCGCAGTTGCGATTCACCCGATGCTCGTTCGCGGGAGCCGATCTACGTCACGCAGACCTGGACGGCTGCTCGTTCATGTTCTGCGATCTGAGCCGTGCTGACCTGCGCGGCGCCTCACTGCGTGGTGCGCACCTGTCCGGCTGCGATCTCCGCGACGCCGATCTGCGTGGTGTTGATCTCACCGACGCCACGTTCGGCCGAGTGAACACCGGCCAACCATCGCGCGGCCTCACCGACGTCACCGGAGCCCGGCTCGACGGGGCGATCCTCCGCGACGTCCACCAGGATGACGTCATCGGTTGGCAGTCCGCGGTTGACGACATTTCGTAAAGCCGAGCCTCCGCCCCCTCCGTCGGTGGTGTCCTCGCGCGGCACAGGACTACGATCTGCGACTCGATTACTAAAGGGGGTTTGTTCCGCTTGGGGTTGTTTGGTTCGAGGTTCAGGTGTCGCGACAGTTCGGGGTGGATTCGCGGGTGAGTTGAGTGTGCGGCATATGAGTTCGATCATCGCGACATGGACTGTGGCTTCAGAAGTGGATGGCCCAATCCTGATTGACGTGCCACGGAGCGTTGGGCTTGCTGATGCAGTCCCATATCTGGAGGCGTGCACCGGTCGGCGGAGGGGTCGGGAACGCCGGGTTCCCGGCATCGAGGCACCTTCCGCTGCCCCTGTGCACCAGGAGGTACGCGCCAAGGTCAGCGCCACTGCCGTAGAAGCCCTCTATCGTCCAGAGTTGACTGGTCGTGCCGTCGCAGTCCGCCAGGACGACGGGTGTTCCGTTGGCCGACCCCTTGGCGTCCAGGCATTTATCTGAAGACCACCTGATCTCACTCCCGCCGGGGACATCCACCAGGTTCACAGTGTCACCGCGGCCGCTCAGCACGAAGCCCTTGCCGTTGAGGCAGGGCATGTTCTGGCATGTGTTCGATTCGAGTCGCGCGTCCAGTCCAGAAGCCTTGTTCGTGAGGTAGGTCGACGGGTGCCAGACGTCGGCCTGGGCCTGGCCGGGAGCCAGGACGGTGACCGAGGAGAAGAACGCGGTGAGCGCGGTGAGCGCGGTCAGCAAAATGGTTCGTCTTCTTCGCATGTCGCTCTCCCCTGAGGGGACTTGTGCTTCCGCCGGGGTTGTGGCGGGCCCTGTACGATTCACTGCCTCATATCCACGATCGCACGGATGGATTGTGGTTGCGACCGACCGAGAAAGTCACGTGAGCCTCGCGGGCGCGGGCAAGGCCTGACCCGTGCGGGCCGGCCGGGTCCCGGATCGTGGTGTATGTGGGAGCGCAAGGCGTGGGCAGTCGGGTCGTGGGGGCATCGTCGTACGCGACGCCCCGGCCTCCGCTTCACGTGGTCCGGGCTTTCACCCACACCACGTATCAGGCGGGCTCCACACCGCCGGAAGGCGAGTGGTCCGGGAGGCCACCTTGTCTTCGCCAGTCGACGAGAAGCTCGACCCGGCAGCCCCACCAGCACCGAGAACAGAATCCAGCGCATCGACCGCCACGTGCTCAACCTGCTCACCGAACGCGTCCAGAGTCTGCGCCTCGGACCGGCAAACTACTGCCGGTTCACCGACCCCTCCCGGGCACTCTGCCTCAGGCTCGCCGACACCCCCACTGCGGACCGGCCGCCGTACCGCCTTTTACGGCACGCGCCCCTACGCATACCTCCGCGCCGAGTTCGAGCGACGCCTTCAAGCCCTCCAGCAGGCCGGAGACATCCCCGATCCCGCGCAGCCCAGATCACCCGCCTCGAGACGGAAAACGCCAAGCTCAAAGAACGGCTGGCACAGTCGGAGCAGACGGTCACCGAACTGACGGAGCTCCGCACCGAAGCCCTGGCCCGGTTCGCCGCCCAGCACGAGGAGAGCGTCCGGCTCTGCGGAGCGGTCGCCGGAACAAGCCGCGTCAGGCGACACCCGTGCAACGAACCACCGTGATCGGAACGTGCGTTCGAAGCATGATCTTCGCAGCTCAGGGAGCCGATTCCGGGAGGTGACCGAGATGTTTGACGACGCGCTCGCGCAGGAGGAGATACTCCTCCCAGCGCCGAGGCAGAGGCCCCGGCGGGCGTTTGACGACACGGGCTGCGGTGACAGTCTGGCCATCCTGGAACTGCTCGCGCGTCAGGTCGAGCTCCACACCGCTGGGTAGTCGATTCCACCAGTGAAATCCATGCTGTTCCCCGCTGCAGTGGACCTCCCCGACCACGAGGTCGCCACCCAAGATGTCGTTCACTATCAGACTCGTGATGTCACACTGGCCCCACGCCGGGTTGCCGGGCTGCCAGCCGGCGCGAGCGAGGTCGTCCGGAGAACAGGTGTCGGCGGCCCAACTGGCGCGCAGGGCTTTGTCGATGTCCAGCAGGCTCCAAGGGATCATGCCGACAGCATCGCAGCCGCCACTGACATCGGCAGCTCGCCGTGGAGACTCTTTGCTCAGCTGCCGGATCCGGACTGCAGAACAGGAAACTGCTTGAGGCACATGGCGTCGTCGTCCCACCCACGACGACGCCACCCGTCGTCCTCGCGGACCTCCCGGCTCGGGTCCTCGCACAAACCGGCGAACCCCACAACAAGATCAAGACGACGTGTCGGCGGTCTGGAGCGCTGGCAGAGGGCGGGGGTCTTCGAGCAGCTGCATCGCCTCCTGCTCGCCGAGTTGAACGCGGCAGGCAAACTCGACTCGACCCGCGTGTGCGTGGACGGCTCCCATGTCCGCGCGAAAAGCGTACGGCTCCCGGGCGGCGCGGCGTGAGCTGCGCCGCCGCCGGATCATGCCGGTGATCTCCTGCAAGGGCGCCTCGAACATCAAGGGCCTGGGCAAGCTCCGCTGTGTCGTCGAGCAGACCTCGCCCTCCTTCACCAGTTCAAACGCCTCGCGGTGCGATGGGAGCGACGCCTCGAACTCCACGACGCCTTCGTCTCGTTGGTCTGCAGTCTCATCTGCTGGCGGCGCCTCAAGAACGCCGCATCATGATCGGGCTACGAACCCTAGGCGCAGGCCGGCCCGGTGTCTTCCGGCGGATCTCTCTGCTCTCGGCTAAGCAGGGACGTGCATGCTCACGGTCCGTGTTTGAGTGACCCTATGAAGATCTTGGTGCTGGGCGGAACGGCGTGGGTGGGCCGCGAGGTCTCGCGGCAGGCACTGGAACGTGGGCATCGGGTGACCTGCCTGGCCCGCGGGGAGAGCGGCGAGGTGGCCAAGGGCGCCGAGTTGGTCGCTGCGGACAGACGTGACCCGGCAGCGTACGAAAGCCTGCCGGGACGGGAGTGGGACGCCGTGGTCGAGGTCTCGTGGCAGCCGGGCTTCGTGCGCGGGGCCCTAGCGGCGCTCGGCGAGAGCACGGGCCATTGGTCGTACGTGTCGTCGGTCAGCGCGTATGCCTCGCATGCGCAGCTGGACGCGGACGAGTCGGCGGAACTGCTTCCGGCGGCCGAGCGGGACGAGGTCGACCACGCCGAGTTCGGGGAGGCCAAGGTGGCCTGCGAGGAGGCCACGGCGGCCGCCGTGGGCGACCGGCTCCTCATCGCGCGGGCGGGACTGATCGGCGGCCCCGGTGACCACAGCGGCCGCTGCGGGTACTGGGTCGCCCGCGCGGCCCGCGAGCCGCTGGCCCCGCTGCTGGTGCCGGCTTGCCCTGGCATCGCGACGCAGGTGGTTGACGCACGAGACCTCGCTGCATGGTTGCTCGACTGTGCGGAGAGGGGAACGACCGGAACGTACAACGCGGTCGGCCCGGTCGTGCCCTTCAGGGAATGGGTCGAGCTGTCGAGGGAGATCGGCGGGCACACCGGGCCGGTGGTGGAGGCGGACAACGACTGGCTGCTCGGGCAGAACGTGGTCCAGGCCATGGGCCCGGAGTCGCTCGCGCTGTGGCTGGCCGACCCGGACTGGGTCGGCTTCAGCGCCCGCAATGGCGCGGCGGCGACCGCAACCGGCCTGCGGCACCGGCCTCGGGCGGAACTCCTGGCACAGACCCTGCGCTGGGAGCGGGAGCAGGGTCTGAACCGGCCCCGCCGGGCCGGCCTGAGCAGCCGGCGCGAGCGCGAACTGCTGGAAACGTGGGGTAGAGCGGTGCGAGGTTAGGCGCGCGACCGAAAACGCCACGACGAAAAACCTCAAGGCCACGTCCTTGAGGGCCACGTCCTCTTTGGACGTGGCCCTCAAGGACGTCAGTCGACGAATGTACCAAGCGTCGGAGCGGCCGAATGAAGCACTTGGAACCCCTAACCGTGTTCAGTGCCGCGGCGGGCGATCGGCAGTTTCACGCCGAGATCCCGGACAAGTCGGCGGTACTTGTCATGGTCGTAGCCGCGATCGCCCGGCACCACATCGAGGCCGTCAGCCCCGGCCAGGGTCTGCGCCCCTTCCGTGACCAGGCGCCGCCGAGGAGGATGGGGACGAGGGCTGACCGGTTGCCCCGGCAGGGAAGGCTCGTCAGGCGGGTTCGGCGTTGAGGACGCGTCCCGCGGGGTTGCGGGTGTGGGCCCACGCGGGGAGCGCGGTCAACACCGCGATGGCCAGCAGGATGACGAGTGCGGCGGTGAGCAGCCACGATCCCGGCGGCGTGATCTGCGCGCCGAAGAACCAGTACAGGACGAGTCCGGTCGGGATACCCGCCGCCACTCCGGGCACGGCGGGCAGGAGTTGCGCGACGCACAGCGCCGTGACGACCTGGCCGGGTGTGGCGCCGAGGGTACGGGTGATGGTCAGGGCGCGCCGGGCCTGGACGGCGGTGCTCCAGCCGAGGAGAACGGTGTTGAGCGTGGACAGTGCCACCAGCGCGATGGTGACGGCGAGCAGCACCTGGCCGGTCTTGTCGGTCCGCACGTCGATGGAGCCGAACCGCTTGAAGGCGGGCCTCGCGTCGAGATCGGCGTGGAAGGTGAGCAGCGCGGTGACCATGAGGGTGGTGGCGGCCGTTCCGGCGGAGGCCAGGACGGCGCGGCCGGGCCGGCGGGCGAGCAACCGGATGCCGAGCAGGAGCGAGGTGGGCAGATACGCCGTCACGGCGTTCAGACGTGGGTGGCGCGTGAGCAGGTGCGCCGGGTCGGCCAGGGCCTGGACGGTGCTGGTGCGGGCGGCGCGCACGGCGGGGTTGACCGCACCGGTCATGGCGACCACGACGGCGAGGAGGAGCGCGGCGGCGATGGTGCCGGTGTCCGGAGGGCTCACCGTGGCGAGGAGCCCGGCGCTGGGATCGGCCAGGCGGGGTGCGGCCAGCGCCCCGGCGGTCAGTCCGAGTGCGGTGGCCAGGAGCGTCAGCAGCAGGTATTGCGCGAGCAGGACGGCGGTGACGGTGCCAGGGCCGGCGCCGACGGCCTTGAGCAGTGCGGCACGCCGGTTGTCGCGGGTGGCGCGCGCGGTGGCGAGCGCGGCGAGGGTGACTGTCGCGGCTATGGCGAGCAGCCAGCCGCCGATGACCAGAGTGGGCCGGGTGAACTCGATCATGGCCGTGTCCGTGCCGAGAACGTCCTGCCAGTAGTGGAAGTTGACCCAGTCATCGCCGATCAGGGCCTGGACGGCCGGGGAGCGGCCGAAGCCGCCGGTCGCGGCGGGGTCGGACAGCTTCAGGTAGATCAGGTGCACGACCGGCGCGTCGCCTGCCGCCGCGCGGGCGTCGGCCGCGGTGAGCCACACCATGCCGCCTTGGTCGGAGGGGCCGGGCCCCTGCGCCGCGTCGCTCCACGGGTACACCTTGGTGGCCGCGCTCATCGCGGTCCCGACGACCGGAATGCTGCGCCCGCTCACGATGACGCTGTCGCCGACGCGCACACCGAGTTCCTGCGCGAAGCCCCGCTCGACCACTGCGCCGCCGGGACGCACCCAGGTCCCGGAGGTCACCAGCGGGCGGTCGACGGGGGACGGCGAACTGCCGCGGCCCTCGACCGCGGAGTGCGCGGTTCGGCCGTGTGCCCGGATGGCGGTGTCGAACGCGAAGAACGGGCCACCGACCCCGGTGACACCGGGCGCGTGTGCGAGGCGCTCGGCGAAGCCGGACGGGTCCTGGCTCGTCGTCGAGGCCATGACGTCGGGGCCGGCGGTGGCCGCGCGGGTCTTCGCGTAGCCGGTGGACACGGCGGCGCCGCTCGCGGCGCCGAGTGTCAGGCTGGCGCCGGCGACGGTGACGACGAGCAGGAACATGGCGGCCTCGCCCGGGCGGCGGCGCATGTCGCGCAGGATCAGGCGCCATATCAGCAGCAGATGTCCCATGGTCAGCCTTCCCAGCTCAGCAGCGCGCCAAGTCCTGTGCTGCCTCCGTCGGCATCCAGGCGGGTATCGGCGGCCACGGTCCCGTCGCGCATGGAGACGATGCGGTCCGCCGTGGCAGCGACGCGCTCGTCATGGGTGACCATGACCAGGGTCTGGCCGGCGGCGCGCAGCTCGTCGAAGAGCCGAAGGATGTCGTGGGTCGCGGCGCTGTCGAGGTTGCCGGTGGGCTCGTCGGCGAGGATGACCAGCGGCTCGTTGACCAGGGCTCGGGCGATGGCGACCCGCTGCCGCTGCCCGCCGGAGAGCTCCGAGGGCAGATGCCGGGCCCGGTCGGCGAGCCCGACCAGTTCGAGGAGTTCGCCGGCACGGAGGCGGGCGGCGCGCGGTGAGGCGCCCGCGAGCAGGGCGGGCAGCTCGACGTTCTCCGTCGCGGTCAGCTCGTCCATCAGGTGGTAGGCCTGGAAGACGAACCCGACTGTGCGGCGTCGCAACCTGGCCAGCGTCCGCTCGCCGAGGCCGTCGATCCTCCGCCCGTCCAGCCACACCTCGCCCTCGGTGGGCCGGTCAAGACCGCCGAGAAGCTGCAGCAGCGTCGACTTACCGCAGCCGCTGGGTCCGGTCACGGCGAGCGTCTGCCCGGCGGGAACGTCGAGGTCGACCCCGTCGACGGCCCACACCAGGCTCTCGTCGTCCCCGTACGTGCGCGTCAGGCCGACCGCCCGCAGCACCGGCACGGCTGCCTCACCGGGTCGGCGGCCGGCCCGTTCCTCGACCGGGCTGTCGCCCATACCCTTGCGCTGACCGTCTCTCGTCATTCGTTTCCTTTGCCTTTCCCACGTGTTGTGCGGGAAGACCAGGTCCGCCCGCACACCTCCAGCCAGCGCAGATCGGCCTGCAGACGGAGGGCGATGCCCTCCAGCAGCAGCCAGGCCTCCGAGTCCGTGTCATGAGCGAGGGCGGCGCGCTGGGCCTCGCCCAGGCCGTGCATCAGCTCCCGCCGCCGGGCGTCCACGAGTGAGAGCGGATCGGCCAGCCCGGACTCGGCGGCAGCCACCAGCTTCAGGTGGAACTCCGGCACATCCGCTCTGGGCCCGACGCTCTCGGCCATCCACGCGACGACCCGCTCCTGGCCGGCCGCGGTCAGCGCATACACCTTGCGCCGCGGGCCACGCACCGGCGCGTCCTCACGCTCCTGGACCACCAGACCCGCCTTCTCGAGCCGGGCGAGCGTCACATAGATCTGCCCCGCGTTCAGCGTCTGCCCCAACGGTCCGAGCGCCGCTACCAACCGCCGACGCAGGTCGTACCCGTGCGACGGTTCCTTCGTCAGCAACGCCAGCAACACGTCCTGCACGGACCACTCTCCCCTCCGACTCCCAATAGATAGCGGTTAGCTAAAAGCCGCGTCAAACCGGCAGGGCATGACGCTCCCTCAGGAGTCGGCGGGCAGCCTGGATCTAGAAGTCCTGCAGAATGACTTCAGGTGTCGCCGGCGGTGGCGTGGTGCTGCTGCGGAAGGTCGCCGACCGCGTCGGCCTGTCCACGGCGCTGAGCACGGCGTTACCGGAGGGCACCGGGCCAGGCTGGCGGGACCGCGGCATGGCGCTGGTCCAGCCGGCCTGCGCGATCACCCTCGGTGCGACGAACGTCCTGGAGATCGAGCAGTTCCAGTACCGCTGGCGCCGCCTGTTCCCCTGGATCCAGGTGTGCGGGAGGGAGCTGACCGGCTGGTACGTCGGCGGGGTCCACGAGCTCAAGGGTCCCGACGGCGAGTGGGTCTTCTACCAGGTCACCGAGCTGACCGGGGTCCGTGACCTGACCGGCTGGCCACGGGGGATCCGGCGGATCGTGCGCCGGGTCAAGCCCTCGCGGCGCGATGCGAAGAAGCTCACCGCCTTCGAGAAGCACACCGGCTGGCGCTACCGGATCGTTGCCACGAACATCCCCGCCCACCAGGGCCTTTCCGGGGTTTCCGCCTCCGGGCAGGTGTGGTTCCTCGACGCCCTCTACCGTGATCACGCCGAGGTCGGGGACCGGGTGAAAGCGATCAAGCGGGTCGGCCTCGGGGCTGCTGCCATCGAGGTCCTGGCAGCTCAACACAGCCTGGGTGCTGGCCGTCACGATCGCCGCCGACCTCGACGCGTGGACCCGGCTCCTCCTTCTGCACGACGAGCCCGAACTCGCCGCCGCGGAACCGGAGACCATCCGGATGAAGCTCTACCACCTGCCCGCCCGCACGACCGCCCACGCCCGACGCCGCATCCTCCACCTGGGAGGAGGGCATGAGCCCCGTTCAGCCCCCATCACGATCTGCGGCTGGAGCAGCAGACAAGTCCCGTCGTCCCAGGACGGAAGTGCTCCGTGCCTTTTGAAGATTTTGAAGACGCTTCGGACAGGCTCGTCGGTGTAGGCGCGAGGTCAGGACCTCAGGAAACATCCTTCCGCAACGACGCGATGAGGCGGTCGAGGTCCCCACGTGCCGTGTACGTACGAATCGGGTCGACATAGTCGCGTGATTCGATGATCTCACCGTCGCGGACACGCATGACGAAGACGCAGGGAACCTTGGCCGTGGAGTCGTCCGGCAACGTGAACTCATAGGCGAACTCGGCGACGATCACTTCAGGATCGGCGGTCTCGTGAACGACGACATCGACGACCCGCCTCTTCGGTAAGGACTCCCGAACCTCCGGCGGCACCGTGAAGTGCTCCTGCAGCGCACGCCGACTCGTCAACGGCTCTGACTCCGGCGTCGCCATCGGATGCCGGACATCGGTGACCTCGCCATACAGGCCAGGCAACTCGTCGAACCTCCCGTCGGCGACTCCATGAACGAGTTGGTGAAACACCTCACGCGGACTCAGGCTCACAAGACCTCCCCAAGTAATGAACGCAGGCAGATAGTTGACCATTATCGCCTGGTCCAGGAACGGTCTTGGCGGACCGTCTCGACCAGCAGCACAGGGTGCGCGGATCGTTCCCGGACCGCGTCGGCATCCCGCATCGCCCTCGCCAGCAGGTGCTGCGGGCCGTCCGGGGTGGCACCGCCGCGTGCTCGACCAGCGTCCAGCAGTTCTTGCGTGGCGGGGCCGACAACAGCCCCAGTACGAACTCCCGCACCGGCCGCCGTGGTTCTTTGCGGGTGAACCGTCCCACGACGCGATCCATCAGGACCTTGAGCGTGTCCTTACGGAGGGCGGGACCTATGCTGTGGCATGCGGCCTGCATGCGGCCACCTCACACCGAGGACCGTCGGTGGCCACGTCCGTTCCGCATACCCCGTGTCATCCGGGGGCACGGCTTACGCGCCGAGCAGGGGGCTTTCATGTGGTCGACCGCTTCACGGCCGGCGTTCCGTCGCTTCATCGGTGCAGTTGTGGCCGGCGTCGCCTTGGCCACGACCTCAGGATGCACGGTTCCCGTCGATGCCGTCGCCGGCATCTCCGTGACCGGTGACGGCCATCTGCTCGGCGTCATGCTGGTCTGCGGACATCACATCGATGGCGCGACCCTCTACGTGGACAGCGACGACGTCGACAAGACGGTCAAGGTCGGTTCGTGGACCGCCGCCCACCCCCTCACACCCGGTCTCGCCACCTGGCCCCTCGATTCTCCTGCCGCCGGCTGGACCGCGACCAGATCTCTCACTCCGCTCACCACCAAGACCACGTACGCCCTCTACGGCTGGACCAAGGACAACTCGTGGTCATCTGGCAGCGTCTCCTTCACGCTGAGCGACCAGGACCGGCTCACTCCAGGAAAAGTCCGCTACACCAAGATCTCGGACGATGGTGAGGAATCCGCCGCCACCGTTTCCATAGCGGAGTTCAAAGCCAGGGCCTGCCAGAACAGGTAGCCCGGAGGCGCCCCCAGCCAGGTCGAGGCGCTCCCTCCAACGGGAGGCACGCGCTCAACCTTCGCCGACACAAGAGGCAGATCACGATCTGCAACTGGAGTACCGAGCGGTCGGCGCTGGAAGTCCTTCGGGGGTTGCCTCGTCAGGCAAAGGCGGGCTGGCGGTTCGGCGTCACGGCAGTTCGACAGGGCCGTAGAGGGCGGCCGGCTGCTTGGTCTGCAGCGCCCAGTACCGGTCGCCGAACGACCAGTGCCACCACTCCGTACCGTAGTTGATCAAGCCTGCGACGGACAGCGCGCCGCCCAACGCGGCCCGGTTGCTGCGGGCCCGGTCGCTGAGCCCGGGTGCGTCGGTGTAGCAGGCGCCCTCGGACTCCTCCGGGGAGGCGTTGACGCGCGTTCCCATGTCCAACTCGCGGCCGAGGTGGTCGATCAGCGTCACGTCCACGGCCGCGCCGGCGGAGTGCGGTGCGATCTCCGGAGGCGAGACGAAGCGGCTGGCGGCCTCCCGGAGCCGGGCGGCCTGCCAGTCTGGATGGGCGCGCGCCAGCTCGTCGGAGTACTCCTCGAAGTACCGCCGCTGCAGGGTCGGGGGCCGGAAGCCCTCGACGAACAGCAGCAGCACCCCGGTGGGCAGCAGTGACTGGGCGTGCACCAGCCGGGTGAGGACGCCTTGCCGGACATGGGCCCAGGCCCCGGCCTCGTCGCGTTTGCGGTCGTCGACCTTCAGGCCGTTCATACGGACGTCGACGAGGTCCTCGCCGCAGTCCTGAAGGGGGATCGCGGCCACCCTCCGGTCGGACATCAACACGATGCTGCCGCTCATTCGTTTCCCCAGTCCCAGGTGCCGAAGTACGCGGCCTCGCCGGTACGGCGGGCCTCCTCCACCGCGCTCAGGCGCGCGAAGTCACGGGGCGGCATCAGTGCCTTCCACCCGGCCAGGGGCAGGACGCGGACCTCGTCGTGCTCCTGCGGATCCAGGGTGATGCCGCGGATCTGTGCCGCGGTGAGCCGGCCGCCGTCGAAGACCATCCCGATCGTGCTGTAGGGCCATTCGGCGCCGGGCAGCCCGTACACGGTGGCCAGCAGCCGGGGCGGACCGGACACGGTCAGCCCGGTCTCCTCCCGGCCTTCGCGCACGGCCGTCTCCCAGGGCCGCTCGCCCTTGTCCATCGTTCCGCCGACCAGCTGCCAGGGATGCGCGGGGGAGTAGACGGAGTGCAGCTGGAGCGGCCGGTCGTCCTCGTCGGTGAAGTACAGACAGGCGAACGCGGTGGCCTTGAGGACCGTCTCGGCGTACTGCTCGGGCGGCAGCCAGGTGGGGTTGCTCTCCGAGGTCCTCGCGGGGGCCGGTTGTTCGAGACGCGTCAGCCGCATCAGCGCCGGGCTGCCCGTAAAGCCCAGTTCACGGTAGAGCGGTTGCGCTTCCACGCTGGCGTGGAGCTCGAACAGCGTGACGTGCTCGACGTCGGAGAGGTGGTCGAGCAGTGTCGAGACCGCGGCCCGGGCGTAGCCGCGGCGCCGGAGGTCCGGGTGCGTGGCGACCATGTGCACGCGGGCGGCCAGGTCCCGCGGGTAGGCCGGTGCCGGGAGCACGGGATGGATCAGGCCGAGGGCGCAGGCGGCCATCGTGCCGTCCGGGGTGTCGATGACGAAGGCCCGCGCGTCCCCCTGTTCGGTCAGTCGCGGTGCCAGCTCGTCCGTGCACCGCCGGATCCATTCCTCGCTCAAGGGCTTGGAGAGGACGTGCTCGGAGCGCATCCGGATGATGGCCTCGGCGTCAGCGGGCGTTGCCGCGCGGACCGGCGGTCGCCCGGCGGCATCCTGCGGTTCGGTCGCGGCGGCGGGTGCCGTGTGGGCGTTCACGGGGCTTCTCCTGTCGAAGGGAGTGGTGCGTGGTGCTCGGCGCGCAGCCGGGCCAGTGTCCGTCGGCCGCGCTCGACCAACTCGGGATCACCGTGGGCGACGCCGAAGGCGATCCCGCTCACGGCATCGAGAGCCATGTCGATGCCCAGCCGTGCCTCCTCGGCGCCGGTCAGGGACCTGCCGTATCCGGCCAGGAACGCGTCGAACAGGTCGGGGAGGCCGGCCCAGGCGTCGGACAGGCGGACCAGATCCCGTACGGCCGGGCCTGGCTCACTGCGCTCAAGGTCGATCACCGCCACGAAGACGTCGGGATCGTCAGTTCCGTATCCCGCGTCGGGCATGGCCGTGTCGGCGGCGTAGAGGATGTTGCGGAGCTGGAGATCCCCGTGGGTCTCCACCCACTCCAGCGGCTGCAGGTCCTCGGCCTGCCGGACGAGTTCGCGGACGAACTCCGCATCGCCCGGACGCAGATGAGACCGCGCCCCGGCCAGATGCCGGTCGGCCTTGGCGACGGCCGGGCCGCCGCCGGCAGGAGCTGGCCGTGGGGGAGAGGACTGGTGGATGCGGCGGGCCAGCGCGCCGATCCGGTGGAAGACCGCCCTCTCCCGCTCCGGGGTGAGGACGGCGCCGTACAGCGGACGGCCCGGCACCGCGGTGAGCACCACCGTCCTCAGTTTCTCGTCGGCGGCCACCAGCCGGGGCGCCGCCTTACCCAGTGCCGGTGCCCACGTCCGTAGCCCCCGTACTTCCCTGCCGTGGAACCTGTCGCTCTGGTGGACCTTCACGTACCAGGTGCCGCCCTGCGCGCCTCGGGCCCGCCACACGCGGCTGTCCTCGCGCGCCCACGACGTATCCGTCCACTCGGTGATCCGGCCGACCGTCTGCTCCGCGAACTCCGCGACCGGTGCGTCGGGACGGCTGGGGAACGCCTGGCCGGTCACGTCCGGGACGAGACGCAGTCGGTTGGCGTCGAGGTCGAAGGCGATGTCGTCGCCGGGCAGTTGGAAGTGCACGGCAAGGTGTGCGCCGGCGGTGTAGGCGTCCAGGCCGGCACGGCAGTACGCCACCATTCCGGCGGGCAGAGCGTCAAGGGGCGCCCAGTCCATCGCATCGCAGACGTCCGGCTCGGCGATCCGGGGCTCGCCCCGCCACCGTCGGACCTCGAAGAAGTATCCAGAGCGGGAGGAACCGCCGGGGCTGCGATGGTGCACGGTCACCGCGGCCTGTACGTCGGCCGGGTCGATGACGACACCGGTCTCCTCCCGCGCCTCGCGCACCAGGGCGGCGACGACGTCCTCGTGCGGACCGTCGAGATGCCCCGACGGGAGATGCCACAGGCCGGCGGCGTACACCTGCCCGGCCCGCCGCGACAACAGAACCTCCGGTCCCTCGGGGGTCTCCCGACGCAGGATCAGATGGACGTCCACCGGCTCGGTGCGCCGCTGCCCGCCGCTCACCGCGCACCTCCCGGACGCCGGGCGAGCAGGACCGTGAACACGGCCTTCTCCACAAGCGATCCGCCTGCCGCGAGCTCGTCGAGCAGCGCCCGGGCCTCATCCTCGAACGCCGCGTGCCGCTCACCGAACAGGCCGGCCCCGGCGAAGGACGTGCTGCGCAGATAGCCGAGCACCGCCTCCGGCGTCCAGGACCGCGTGGCCGGGACCCGGTGCTCGGTCACGTCGCTCCACGCCGAGTCGGCGAGGTCCTCGCGGAACGGGCGAACGGGTTTGGGGTAGTCGCCGAGCACTCCGGCTCGACGCCTGGGCCCCAGGTAGCGCTGGATCAGGTCGCGCAGTGCCCGGGTCCAGTCGGCGTCGTGCGTCCAGAGGCTTCCGTCCCCCATGATCGCCAGCGTGGCCCGCGGGGCGGCGACCCGGTGCGCCATCGCCAGAACGCCCGGACCGCTCATCCAGTGGTAGGCCCGGCAGCAGGTGACCAGGTCCGGCATCCATCTGTCCTCCCCGGGCAGTGGAGCGAGGGGGGCGTAGGCATCGGCCGAGGTCTGGATGAGGTTGAGGGTGCAGTCCCCGAGCACGGGCGTGATCGCGGCCCGGGCCTGGTCGAGCATCGGCCGGCTCCAGTCGACCGCTTCGATGTGCGCGAGGGAGGGGAGGGCCTTCAGCAGAGCCCGGGGGACCTGCCCCGTTCCGGTGCCCAGGTCCAGCAGCGTGGGATCGGGAAGATCCCGGACGGTGGCGGCCAGCAGCTTGGCCGCCTCGGCCGGTACACCTGGGCGGTAGCGGTCGTACTCCTCGGCTGCCGCCGCGAACAGGGCTTCCTTGCCCGGAGGCAGGCCCGGGAAGGGATCGTCGGGACAGGTCACGTGGATGCTCCCTCGTCGAGCGGGCGGGGGGTGGGCAGGTGCCAGGACAGACGGCCGCCCGCTGATACGGCCCGCTGGCCACCGTCCGGATCGAAGACAAGGTGGTAGCGGCTGGGGCTGCCGGCCGCTCGCCACCGATCGGCCAGGTCCTGGATCTCCTTCCAGATGTTGCGCGGACCGTGGGTGGTGACGTTCCAGCGACAGCGCTCCACGGCCTCCACCCGCAGCCACGACCCGCAGCCAGGTGCGCCGATGGACAGGTGCTCGGCACCGAAGTCGCGTACCAGCCCTCCGAGGAGGTGGTCCGCGGCCAGCCACAGGCCCCGGTCCTCGTCCGCGGGCGGTGCCGGCATGCTCAGCTGCGTCCAGGTGCCCGGCTCGGTGGCGATGCGCTGCCGGAAGTCCTTGCTGAGCCAGATCCGCTCCATGCCGTGCCCGGCGCGGTGGGCGAACTCCACGGCCCGTAACTCCGCCTGAATCTGCCCGTCGGCGGTGCGCTCGACCACGGCGAGGCCGGGCCACGACGGGGATCTGCTGCTGACGTGCGCCAGCAGCCGACCCCCGGTGGCAAGCTGGCTGGAGCCGGGCGACCATCGCCGCCCGCGCGGCTGCCGGATCCGCTTGCTGACCCTTCGGCGCGCCACCGCCGACGGGGCCCGCTGAGCGCCCCGGCGCCGGGACGTTCGCGGCAGGGCATGTGTCCGGAGTGCTCATTGTTCGCTCCAGCCCATCGCGGAACTTCGGGTCACCGGCCGTGTTCAGCTCCCTGCTCACTGGCTCCCTCCCGAAGAACGGTCGTGCCGCACATCCCTGGCGGCCGTGGGATTGGGAACGGGCGTCCCCGACGGTGATGGCGCCGGCTGCGCGCGGGCGCCTGGTGGAGGGGGAGGCGCAGAAGGCGGGCCGGGCATTTCCGGCAGGCTGCGCAGCGGGGAGCGGTAGAGGACGACGAGCAGGCAGGTGCCGACGATCAGGGTGGGGCGCACGCCGATCCAGGTACCGAGTCCGCCGGCCAGCAGTGCGGGCGGCAGTTGACCCAGGAAGGTCAGCCAGGCGACCTCGGCGGTGGTCGCGTCCAGCTCGAGTACCGCCAGCACGGGGATCACCATGGCGCTGATCGAGCTGCCGGTCACGCCGGCCGCCTGCCCGGTCAGGTAGCGGCGGAAGTCGCGGTGTCGCCGCAGCGAGGGCCGGGCGCCGGGTGAGGAGGGGTCAGTGCAGGCGGTCATGAAGCACCTCCTCTGCTTCCGCCAGGCGCTCGCGCAGCTCGACCACGGCCGCCTGCCGGTTCCGGCCGTACGCCTGTAGTTCTGGGGTGACGGCGGCCGGGTCGTCGACGGCCTCGGACAGGGGATACATCGAGCAGGCCATGTATGCGGCTGCGACCCGGGGTACGGCGAGCAGTTCTTCGGCCGGCAGCGCCGGGTTGGCGGCCTGGTAAGCGGTGATCGCGTCGGCCAGGCCGGTGGGCCAGTGCGGCTCTGCCAGGACCGTGCGCGGGTCGAGGACGATCCGCCCGAGTTCCCACACGGGACTGCGGTGCCCCGGCGGCCGGAAGTCGATCAATGCCGAGATCGCCGTCCAGGGTCCGCCGTACAGTCGGCACCGGGATACCGCCGAGCCGCGCGAACTGGCCGAGCTCCAGCGCCTGGCGCTCCGCGTCCAGTACGGCACCCGCCGGGCAGGCCTTCACGAACCACCCGCCGCCGTCGCTGTCCCGGGCCACGTAGTTGCGGGTCGCGGTCCCCACGGGACCTCTGTCGACCACGGTGGGGGTGATCCGGTAGAACCGCGGCAGGATCTCCGCCACGACCATCAGGTCCGACTGCGCGCTCATCGCCGTACCCCCGACCCGTCGGTGTGGTTCAGCAGTTGCCGCAGCGCTCGGGCATCCGCCTGCAGTCGCTGTTCGTTCTGGCGGCCCTGATCGAGCATGTCGAAGGGCACCGGTCCGCCCGGGGCGGGGTCCGTACCGGCTTCGCGTCGCGGAACGCAGTGCCAGTGGGCATGCGGGATCGCATTCCCGAGCAGCAAGTAGTTCATCTTCACCGGCTCGTAGTGCTGTTCGAGGGCTCGGCCCAGGGTGAGGGTGTCGTGCCAGAAGGCAGTTGCCTCCTCTTCCGGCAGTTCGGTGGGTTCGGCGATGTGCCGCGCGGTGAAGACCACGATGACGTAGCCCCGGACCGTGCCGGATCGCCGGAGGTAGGACTGGGACACCTCACCGCGGTGCAGCAGCAGTCCCCACCCGATGTCGTCGGCCTGCCAGTCGTTGCCGCACATCGGACAGTTGTGGCCGGCGCGGTGCGCGAGGAAGTCCTCGGGCCAGGAGGCCGTGCTCGGCTCCGGGAGCGTCATGAGGCTCACCAGCCCATCTCGGAGTACAGGCGCCCGCGGAGAATGCCATCGGTCGCCAGGCGGGTGTACGGCACGGTCCCGGCCGGGAGATCCCGCGGATCCCACCACGGCCACTCCACGCACAAGTCGGGTTCGTCCTCGGCCTCCCGCTCATGCTGATGCCGGGCCGGATACGCCTCGGCGGTCGCACGGATGCGGGGACGGGTGGGCGGCACGTCATCACCTCGGGGCAGCGTGGAAGGGGCGGAGAAGTCCGTGGCCGTGGGAGTGGCCGTCACGTCGGGGCTCGCCGAGGTGGCGCTGCGGCGGCTCATGAGTGTGTCCCGTGCTTCTCACCGTCCGGCTCGGACGTGATCTGGTAGGACAGCAACTGCCGGAACAGGCCGGGCTGTCGAGCGAGCTGAGCGTAGGTTCCCTCCTGGACGATCGTGCCTTCGTCGAGGACGACGATCCGGTCGGCGACGGCGACGTTGGTGATGCGGTGGGTCACCAGGAGCACCACGCGGTCTTGGGCGAGCCCCCGCAGCCGCTGGAAGATGGAGTACTCGGCGCGCGGGTCGAGGTTCGCGGTCGGCTCGTCCAGCACCAGCAGTCCGGCCTGGCGGAAGAACGCCCTCGCGAGGGCGATGCGCTGCCACTGACCGCCGCTGAGTTCCTCCCCGTTGAGCCACTCGCGGGCCAGGAGAGTGTCCAGGCCGGCACCGAGTTTGTCGACGACCTCGTCGGCACCGGACGCTTCGCACGCCTCACGTACCGCCGCGTCGCCGCGCGCCGTGGGCTGTCCCTGGGTCACGTTCTCCCGCACGGTCAGCGGCCAGTGCGCGTAGTCCTGTGGCACCAGGGCGACCTGCTGCCACAGCGCCTGTGGGTCGGCGTTGCCGGTGGGGACGCCGTCCCACAGCACCTGGCCGTCCGTGGGCAGGTACAGACCGCTGACCAGCTTCGACAGTGTCGACTTCCCCGAACCGTTGAAGCCGACGAGGGCGGTGACCTCGCCGCGGCGCAAGGTGAGCGAGACGTCGGACAGCGCGTCGCGGTCCTTGCCCGCGTACCGGTGGGTGACCGACCTGATCTCGATCGTCGTCGGCGGCTCGGGACGGTGCGGGCCCCGCCGCATACGGAAGCCCCCGGCCTTGTCCAGGAAGCCGCTCCAGTCGTCCATGTACAGGCCCGTGCGCACGGCGCGGGCGCCGACGGACACCAGACCGCGGACCGACATGCCCACCGTCTGCAGAGCGAAGACGGCCGTCCCGGCACGCCCGACGGTGATACGGCCGGTCGCGAGCAGCCACACCACCGCCGCCCACACCACCGCCGATCCCAGCCCTCCGCACAGCGCGCCGAACAGGGACATCCGGGCGCCCTTGTCAGCCGCGGCCCGGTCCTCACGGTTGATCCGGGCGACCGTCTGCCGGTACCGGCCGGACAGGAAGCCGGCCATGGTGCCGGCACGGATCTGGTCGGCGGCGTCCTTGGTGAAGATGTGCCAGCGCAGCACCGTCAGCATGCGCTGGTCGCCGTTGCTGCGCAGGTTCGCCAGGTAGCGCACACGGGCGGCACTGATCTGGGCCAGGGCCTGGGGAAGGCTGGCCGCCACCAGGAGCGGGAGAAGGACTGGGTGCACGCCGGCCAGGACCACCGCCCCGGCGAGGAAACTGGCGCCCGAGGCGATGAGGTCCTGGCCCTCGTCGATCAGGTCGCCAGTGACCTGAGCTCCGCGGTCCGCGGCCTCGCGGTCGCGGTTGAAGGCGGGCTCGTCGTAGGCGCACAGCTCGACCTCGGCGCAGCCGGTGAGCAGCATCTGCTCGGCCTCGCGCGACATCAGCGGGCCGAGCCGGGAGGACAGCCAGCTGACGGTGATCCCCAGGAGGGCGCGTGCTCCGGAGGCTCCAACCAGAAGGGCTACGGACGGCCAGGCTTCCAGGAGCCGGTGGTAGACGTCTCCGCTGGTGAAAAGTGCGGTGAGCGTACCGCTGATGGCGACCAGGCCGAGGGCCTGCATCACGCCCGCCGCAGCTTGGCACAGCAGGAGACCGGTGGTCGCTCGCCGGTCGACCCGCCAGGCGAGAGCCAGTGAGCGGCGCACCAGCTGGGGCAGGCGCCGGGCCATGTCACGCATCCGGATCGAGCGGCCGGCCGCCTCGCGGCTGCCGGTCAGGTCGACGTAGCGCATCTGTGGCTCGGGGGCGGTGCCCGGCTCGGTCTCGGGTCGGGCGTCCGGCTTGCTCCGCGGTTCGGCAGGCGGCGTCGCGGCTGGGGGCGCTACGGGGGTGGCGCGCGGCCCCGGGACCCTGTCGGCTGATGCATCGGTGGGCTCGCTCATGCCGCCCACCCCGATGACGGTCGTGATGCGGAGGCGAACAGGGCGCGACGCACGTCGACGGGACGCCGGAACGCGGTGGCCCGGGCGGCCTGAACGGAGGGATTCTCGAACACGGGGTGAAGGGCGGTAAGCACGCGGACGGGATTCACGGATTCTCCTCGGTAGCGGGGAATGAGCAGAGCACCCGCACAACGTCCCTGATCACGAGGCGGATACGGGCAGCCCCGGGCGACTGGTCGATTGCAAGTTCGAAGCCGGGCGGGGAAGGCAAGTGCTGTCGGCCGGGCGCAAGGCACCTGCCCGTTCGATTCACTCGTCAAGGGGACAGTGGAGCGGTCGCAGCCCGAGCGGGGGATTGCGGGACGGCATCGACGGCACCGGTTCCTTCGGCTAGGCGTGGGTGTGCTCTGTGGACGGCACCCTCGCCCACGCCACCGACAATCAGCGGGGGAGGGCACCGTGATCCGGACAATTCGAATCGGCGGTGCCCCCAGGCCCGATCGCACTGGTGCGGGTCGATGACCTGGAGCGAAGCCGGAAGAAAGGATTCTCGAACTGCCGTGGTGCAGCCCGGAAACGGGCGCCCGACAATGTGGCTTGAAGTGCCTTCTGACCGGGGTGACGACCGGTGCGGCGTCCCGTGAACGGGCCCGCCGACGGCTAGCATCAGCACCTTCGACGCCGGGCGCCTGCACCAGATCGTGTTCGCACATCCGCGCCGTTCCCGGGAGATGCGTCGGTGCGTTCGGTACGCATGCGGCTTGTGGCGGCCCGGTGTCACCGTGCGTCCGCGTTCAGGGGCCCGCGGCGAGGTGACGAGGAACTGCCTGGCTCAAGGGTGGGCGACCCGTCGGCGCGGCCTCCATGGGGCGGGCGGATCTTTCGGACAGGGAGTGGGCCCGGTTGAAGCACCATCTGCCCAAGGCTGGGCAGCGCGGCGGTCGTTGGGCCAGTTTCCGCAGGATCATCAACAGGATCCTGTATCGGAACCGGACCGGGATGCCGTGGCGGGATCTGCCTACGCGGTTCGGGAAGTGGAAGACCGTGTGTGAGCGGCACGGACATTCGTCAGCGGATGGCACGTGGGACAGGCTCTTCGCCGCCTTCCTGGCCGACGCGGATGCACAGGGCAGCATCGACTGGTCGATGTGTCGGTGGCTCCACCACCTGCCGAGCCCACCAGCACGCGGCCGGAGCACGCAAGAGGCCCCCGCAGACCGGGAAAGGCGCGCGCCCCGGCAACACCGTCCCCACGAGGGGCTCGGACGCTCCCGGGGCGGTCATTACCTGTGACTGCTTCCTCCGGAACCTTCCTCCCAGTATCAAGCTGTCCGGTTCAAGGGGAGCTTCACTACGGGCCAGAGTCTGATTCAAGACACTCCCCGTACTGGCGCCCTGACTGCGTGACGGGCCGATCGCGGCCCGACGGCCCAGATCGTGTTCGTGGGCATCGGATCCGGGGCGCGCCGGACGGTCTGTCCGGCCGGCCCCGGTCAGTGCGGGGTCGGCCGGTGGGCCGAAACGGTGCGAAGGGGCTCGCGGTGTGCCCCGGTTCGTTCAGCTCAGGCGCCACTGCTGGTTGGCGCCCCCGTTGCAGTCCCACAGCTCCAGCTGCGTGCCGTTGACGTTGCCGGCAGGCTGGTCGCCGCCGGTGACGTCGAGGCACAGGCCGGACTGGACGCCGGTGATCGTGCCGTTGGCGTTCAGGCGCCACTGCTGGTTCGTGCCGCTGTCGCAGGTCCACAGTTCGACCTTGGTGCCCGCGGTGGTCGCGGCGCCGGTGGCGTCCAGGCACTGCGTGCCTCCGTACAGCCGCAGTTCGCCGGCTGCGGTCAGGGTGGCCTTCTGGTTGGCGCCGCCGTTGCAGTCCCAGATCTCGATCTTCGTGCCGGGCGCGGTCTGGTTGTCGAACGCGTCGAGGCAGCGGCCGGAGGAGGCGCCGACGAGGGCGTGCGTGGTGCCGGTGCTGGTGGCCGAGCCGGTGGACACCCGGAACAGGACCGTGCCGTGGCCGGGCACGGTGGCCGAGATCGCACCGCTGGTGGTGGTCTTCACATGCGACCACAGGTTGTCCAGGCTGTAGCCGGCGGGCGAGGCGGGCAGGCCCACCGCCGACGCGGTCGTGGAGATGGTGGCCGCGCCGGAGTTCTCGTTGAACAGCGCCACCGACACATCGCCGCCGGCCAGCGGCTTCGCCAGTACGTTCAGGCCTCCGGCGGAGGATACCTGCACCCCCTGCTTGCCGAGCGCGTCCTGGTCGACCGCGACGACGTCCCGGTCCCCGAGGATGGACGCTGTGGCGGCAGTGGAGTTGGGCAGGTCGTTGCCCGTGATCAGCGGGGCCGCCATCTCGGCCCAGAGACTGAACTCACTGCGGTCCTCGGTGAACGACATACCGCCGTTGCCGACCTCCAGCATGTCGGGATCATTCCAGCCACCGGGGCCGGCGTACTGCGCCAGCTTGACGTTGGCGTGAAAGATCGACAACAGGGAGCCGTAACTGTCGTTGATGTCGCCGGTGGTGCGCCACATGTTGCCCACGCCCGCGCCCCACGTCCACACGTTGTCCACGCCCCACTCGCACAGGCTGAACACAATGGCGCGGCCGCTGCCGGCCAGGGCGTCGCGCATGGTGGTGTCGCGGTGCTGGGCCGAGGTCCCGTCGTCGTTGCAGTTGTCGTACTTGAGCAGGTCCACGCCCCAGGAGGCGAAGCTGTTCGCGTCGGTCTGCTCGTGGCCGAGGCTGCCGGGGTAGCCGGCGCAGGTCTTCGTGCCCGCGCTCTCGTAGATGCCCAGCTTCAGGCCCTTGCCGTGCACGTACGCAGCGGTGCCGCTGATGCCGTCCGGGAACTTGACGGGGTCCGGCGCGAGACGGCCGGCGGAGTCGCGGCTGCCGGCCATCCAGCAGTCGTCGATGTCGACGTAGGTGTAGCCGGCCGCGGCCAGCCCGGAGGAGACCAGGTAGTCGGCGACGGATTCGACCTTCTGCTCGGTGACGTTGCATCCGAACTTGTTCCAGCTGTTCCAGCCCATCGGTGGGGTCAGGGCCAGCCCGTTGGGCAGCGCGCCGGCCTGTGGTGCGGCGCCCAGGACCCAGGCGGCCGGAGCGATGAGCAGGGCCAGGACGGTGCCGACCGCGGTAGCGGTGCGTCTGCGGGCGGGGTTGTGGCGGCCGCCGGTGCGGGCCGAGACGTACTCGGGGTGGAATGCGCGGCGTGTCCGGAGTGTGCGGGCCATGTGGAGGCGCACGTTGTCCTTCTTTCGGATGGGGGCTACCCGATGGGCACTCAGGCTCGCGGACAGGCTTGAGTGACGCTGCGTCAGGTGTGAGAACAGCCGAAGGGGATGACGAAGACGCATGATGGGTATGGGTGGAAAGTTTTGGATTCTGTGCGAATCTCGGGCCATACCGTCGCAGTCCACACAGGCTCCGTCAAGGGTGTACACAGCAACCGGAGCGAAACTCTGGTGCCGGTGTTCATCGGCGTCGTCGTCGACCAGGCTGTGAGCAGCGGCGACAGCGGTCGGCTGCTGCTGTGGCCGACCGTCCTCACCGTCCTCCGCATCTGGCTGTGATGGAGTTTCCGGCTGGGCGCCCGGGCCGGCGAACGCGGCGCGCCGCATGGCGAATACTGCGCGCCGCGGAGGCCGCCCACGACTGCGCCTCGGCCGTCGGCCGGGAACTCGATTCTCCGGCCGGAGCGGAGCAGGGGCGGCTGCGCGGCGCGCTCGCGTACGTCCTCCCCACCGGCTCGTCAGGGCGCCGATCGTGCTGGTCCGGGACCGCCTGAACGCCCACGTCTCCCACGCCATACGCGAGCTGATCAACGAGCGCGTATGGCTGATGGTGTTCCTGCTGCCTGCCTACTCGCCCGATCTCAACCCCGCCGAGTGGGTCTGGCGCCCACGTCAAACGCAGTCTGGCCAACCTCGCCGTCGTCGCCGTCGACCGACTCGAGGCCTTCGTCCGTAACCGGCTGAAGCGCCTGCAATACCGGCCTGACACCCTCGACGGCTTCATAGCCGGCACGGGCCTGGCCCTCGACGATCCAATGTCACCCTGACGGGCCGAAGTCAGTACCTGCGCAGAGGCAGATCAAGCACACCATTCGCGAGCCGAAGAACCAGCAGGCCAACCGCAAACGCCGCGGCAGCAAGGGCGGACGGCCCGCCGGCTTCGACAAGACGATCTACAAGCGCAGGAACGAAGTCGACCGGACCGTCTTGGCGTTCAAGAACTCCCGCGCTGGGGCCGCCAGGTTCGACAAGCGTGCCTATGTGTTCCACGGCACCGTCACCCTCGCCTCGATCCGGCTCTGGCTCCGCTCGTGACCACACGACAGGTCTCAGGCGCCGGTCCGCCCGTCGACGAGCTCACGCACGACGTCGAGGTGGCCGTTGTGGCGGGACGTCTCCTCGATGAGGTGGAGGATCACCCAGCGGAGATCGACGTGGCGGCCGTCGCTGATGGGACGCTTGGCCGTTGAGTTCAGCTCGTGGTCGGACACCAGGCGACGGTAGCGGGCACTCTGCTCCTCGTACTCGGCGAGAAGCTGGGGCAGCGGGATGTCGACTGCTGTCCGCATCTCGGGGTCGGGATCGTCGTCGGTCGCCTCGGTGAGCGGTCCCGCAGGCTCCTCGCCCAGGAACATCACTTGGAACCAGTAGTACTCGACCCACCGCAGATGGCTGATCAGCCCGCACAACGTCATCAACGGTGAACTCGGGAGTGGGGCCTTGCGGGCGTCCTCGGCGGACACGCCCTCACACTTGGCTCGCGCGGTGGCACGGGCGTAGTCCAGGAAGGTGGCCAGCTGCGTACGTTCGTCCCATGAGGGAGGCGTGTCGGTTCGTTGAAGCATCGCGGGAGTATCCCGCAGCTCGGAAACGGTGTCGATTCAATTGATCGGAAGCACCGTCAAGTGCCACAGCACCGGCTGTGCTCAGGCAGAGCCCGGCAAGATCCCCCGGACAGACCCCTGAGGAGAACGGGGTACAGCCGGACGGGGGACGCAGGTGCCACGGTAGAGGGCATGCGGGAGGTGGGTCATCATCGGCCCGGCCGTCGGGATGTGCCCGTCAGGCCCTTGACCGGGTGCCGCTTCGACGGAGGATGGGGGAAGAGAGCGGGTCTGCGTGGTGAAGTGTGGGCCTCTGATAACTCCGACAGCAGGGAGCATTTTTTCCGATGACCGCACAGCCTGCACGCCCTGAGCGCAGCGGTCCCGAGACCACCTCGGTCATGGATGTCTCGCCGTTCAAGCCTTCTCTCGTCAAAGCGGTGTTCAGGGACGTGACCCCGATGCACGTCTCTCGGTCGGCCGCGTGGGCCGCCGCGTCGGTGACGCGGACAGTGCTGACGGAGATCATCGACGGCGCGAGGAGAGCGGCGGCGGCGAACGCCCGGAAGAAGCTGATTCCCCGGGACCTTCTCTCGGCGATCGACCGGAACGTCGAGCTCGAGGTGGGGGACAAGTGGTACGCCCACAGCCCGACGTTTCAAGGCCTGACCGGTGTCCTGTACGACGCCGAGGGTGTCATCGTGCCTTCTCGTAAGCGCAGCATGTCGCGCAAACCGAGTGCCGTGGTCGGCGCCCACAGGTTCGAGGCCGGGGTCAAGAAGCTGCTGAGGAGCCAGGGGGCGACGGCCGTCCCGGCGATGGTCCGCGACCTGGACGGAATCGCGAGCGTGTTCCTGACGGACCTTGCCCGGGACGCGGCCATGGTCGTCCGCGAGGGCGGGGGCAAACGTTTCGGTACGGTCACCCTGGTGATGTCGGGCGAACCGGCCCCACCCCCCTTCCTCAAGGATTCCCTCCGGGCCCTGTCCGCCCGCAGGGGGGCCAGACGGACCATCGGCAGGGATGACATCCTGGCCGCCACCACGATTCAGTTGTTCGGCGGCAACCTCAGGCAGCGAGCCCTCACCGAGGCACGCGAGGCGACACAGAACACTTCGGCCGGCTGAGCGGGTGCGACCAGCATCGCCGCCTGCACCCTCATCTGCTACCGCAGACTCGCCAAATGAGATTGCGGGCGTCCTGGTCCCCGGTGCGACTTGGTCCATGACTATGCCGTCTACGTCGAGCCCAACGTCTGGGTCCGCACTGCCTGTGACGGGTCAGCATCCTCGGTCGTAGATCGCCCGCAGCCACGGTTCCCTGACGGCGGGCATCCGCGCGAGCGTGTACCGGAACGCCTCCCTGGATGGCTGGCGGTACCACGGGTGCGGCGGCAGCGGATCGTCGCGCTCCACGCCTGTTGGCAGCCCGCCGAGCACCGGCAGCCGGGTCCGGTGTGGCGGGAAGGCGAGCTCGGCCCAGAGCGCGGCATCCATAGGTACCGGCACCGCCCCGTCACGCGGCTGCCACATGTCTCCGGTCTGAGGATGGACCGGGACCAGCACCAGGTCAGTGGCCGGCTCGCCAAACCCCGGCCCTGCCAGGTCCAGCCGCTTCGCACCTTCCCCGGCGGGCAGCAGCGCGCCAAGTGCCCGGCCGAGGAGCTCCGCGACCGGCCCGGGCGCCACCTCGACCGGCGCGCCCCCGGCGGCCACCACCACCTGGGCGAGGGCCACGCCCGCCGGGATGTCCAGGTACTCGCTGAGCCGGTGCCACAGCGCGCCGGTGGCCAGCCACTCCGCCCAACCCATGATCGGCCGCTCCGGCGGGCCGGGCAGCCGCACTACCTCCTGCGGGACGAGCCGGACGACCTGCCAGCACCCGCAGTCGTCCATCCTCGTTCCAACCGGCAGATCGCAGGCCAGGCAGGCAAGGTTCGGCCCGTCCCTCCCGTCGATTCCCATGCAGTAGCCCCCGGCCCGCTCGATGATCAGCCCGGTGCCACGCATGTCGCCGGGCGCGAGGAGGACGGTGTCCGACGGTCCGTCGGACAGCGCACCGAACGGCGCGAAGCGCCCCCGCTCCGCTGCCGCGCGCGCCCCGACCTCGTCCATTTGCCGCCACGGCGGCCCGTACGGTGCGGGGTCGACGGCGTAGGATCCGGCCTCCAGCAGTGGCGGGTGCAGTGTCTCCCAGTGGGTATCGGCCAGGTGGATCGGCAACGCCACCTTCGACACCGCCGCCGTCAGGACCGCACCGCAGCCCGCACACCCGAACACCGCCAAGTTGCCCCCTCCCGCGGTCGAAGCCCTCGCATCCCACCAAACAGGCGGACCCGGGAGCAAGGGGTTTTCAGACGACGCCAAACGCCCCACCGATGGGCCTCGACGTCCCGGTCGTAGCCTCAAGCCGCGCCGGACCGAGCCACTGAACGTGACCAGGCTTGTCCCGCAATGATCTTTCGGGGCGGTATGGACGCGCTCGGTTGACGTGAGGCCGGCCCGCTCGCCGATCCAATGAGGGCGAGGTTGTGGAGCCGGGCGACGCCACTCATGGCGTGTCGTACGCCGTCTCCCTTTCCCTTGAGACGGCAGTCACGCAAGATCTTCCAGCACTTCATGCGTGCAAAGGCGTGCTCGACGCGGGCACGGACCTGGAGATGAGAGGTGTTGTGCTCTTCTTTCCAGGCCGGCAGTTCCTACTGGCCGCGCTCATGGCGGTGCGGACTGACCAGGCCGGTACCCCGATATCCGCCATCGGCCATAACGGTTGTGCGGCCGACGGCGCGCTTGGCGCCGGACGGTTCCCACGCCTTGCAGTCGTTGCGGTTGCCGGGCAGAGGCCCACCGGCCACAACGACCAGGCAGCTGTCCGCGTCGATGACGACCTGATGGTTGGTGGAATGCCGGTAATTCCTCGACTGCTCGGCGACCGTGTGGTCGCGCGTGGGCACCAGGGTGCCGTCAACGATCAGAACAGTGTCCTTCGCGAAGAGACGCCGGGCGCGCAGGGCCAGCAGGGGGCCGAGGTGGTCAATGATGCGGCCGACCGAGGACTTGGAGACGCCGAAGAGCGGAGCGATCTGTCGCATCGTCAAGTTCGTGCGCCAGTAAGCTGTCACCAGCAGCACGCGATCCGAAAGGGGCAGACCCTAAGGGTGTCCCCGGCGCGTCTCGTCGGCGCCCTCACGCCGCAACGCGGTCACCAGCTTGGTGAAGCAGCGCGGGCTCAGCCCGGCGAACGGCGCTATCCAAGACGGCTCCGACGCCGTGATCACACCCGACATGGCAAAGGTCATCCACCCGGCAGGAGTGCCGTCGCCCAGGATTACAGATACAGAAAGCAAACCGGGATTGACGCAGATCGCCACGACAGGACACTGATGGTCTGATGCGGGGGCGGGCCGATGGAAGGTGGCAGCGTGTGGGAAGTCTGCTGAAGGGCGTCACTGGCGTGCACTGGAAGGAACTGCACGGCGCGCGACAGTCCCCCGCCAGGGATATACCGCCCCTGCTCTCGCGGATCGCCTATGGAGGCGACGACACCGCCCACATGGCGATCGATGAACTCGGCGACGTCATCTGTTCGTTGGGGTTCGTCGTCGGGAAGGCGACGGCCCCGACAGTCCCCTTTCTTCTGGAACTGGTCGGGGCCCCAGACGTGCCGTGCAAGGCGGAGCTGATGGATCTGCTGGAGAGCATCTGCCAGGCAGGGCAATGGCACTCCGCCGCGGCAGCGAGCGGCTGGAAAAACGCGAGCTTCCAGGAGCAACCTGCCTGGGAGGTGGCAGCCAGGGCTGCTGTGCGCGCAGGCCGACCGATCATCGAAGGTCTCGCCTCGTCCGTGAGGCCGGAAGAGGCCGAAGCAGCACGCAGTCTGTTGCGGACGATGGACGAGGTGGCACCCTTCCCGGAGCTTTGAGCGGCGGCGTGTACCTCCCGTGCGGGACAACGTCGGTGACGAGAGTGGGCAACGGTTGACCCTCGGCGATCATTGCGGGACAAGCCTTAAGGTTGCCTTAAGGTGCGTATCGGGTCGTGATCAATGTGCGTCGGCGTGCAGGGCCGGGTCTGCACGGTGTGGTTGGGATAGTTCGACTTGGCGATGGCGAACTGCCTCAGCGGTCCGAAGCGCACCTCGATCGCGTTCGCCAACGAGGCGCACGTCGAGGTGAAGCACAACTCGGCCTTGTTCTTCTTCGCCCAGCGGTAGATGCCGGCGCCTCTGTGGGCGGACAAGTTGTCCAGGAGGACGCAGATCGCTGGGCAGGAACAAGGCCTCGAAGACCTTCGCGCGAACCCGGTACCACGGCCCGTCCCAACTTCGTTTGACCGTTCCAGGCGATGCGCTGTGACTCATCGTGCGAGTGTCTCCGGCCGGCCTGACGATCTCAACCAGGTTCCTCAGCCGTGCTCCTGACCGTGACATAGCTCGGGACGTTCATCCGTACGCGCTTGGGGAGCTTGGGGGCTCTGGCAAGATTTTCGTAGGCGGAGATCATCTCGGCGGCAGGGTCGTCCGGTCCACGGGGCGGGCAGCCTGTGACTGTGTTCTGTTGAACTGGTCAGTCTGTTGCCGCAGTTGTCTGATGTGCTGGTGTTCTCGGTCGAGACCTCCGATGCTGTGGTGGCGGTCCGCGCCCGCGCGAGATCCGATGAACCAGCGGGATGTACGGGATGCGGACAACTCAGCGCGTGGTGTCATAGCCGCTATGTACGGAGCCTGTCCGACGTCACGCTCGCCGGCCGGCCTCTGCGTATCGACTGGTCCGTACGCCGCCTGTACTGCGAAAACACGACCTGCCCGAAGGTGACCTTTGCTGAGCAAGTGCCGGGGCTTACCGTGCGCTACCAACGGCGGACACCTCCGTACGCCCGAAGACTTTTCGAGGCCGTGCAGGCCCTGACCCGTTCTGGTCGGAGCCACAGCTCCGTGGCCCGGGAGCTCGGCCTGGACCGCCGCACCGTCAGCAATCCGCAGCACCCGGGAGCGAGGCGTCCACCGTCAGTGAAGCCGCAGGACGCCAGGGGCCCGAGCTTCGGAGATCTCGATCAACCAGTCGAAGACGGTAGTTCCGCGCTCTTCACGCGCTGCGGCCAGGTCTGCACTGACCGCCGGACGATTCGTGGGGTGGCAGCGCGACAGGCGGATCTCCAACTGGCGAGCAGTCTCTGGATAGCCCAGATACTCGCGAGACACCTGATGGTCCCGCCACTCAACCACGTAGTCATCACCATCGGGCGCCCCGAAGCCGCCGCTGAGGCAGTCGGCGAAAGCGTCGAGATTTCTGCCGAAGTAGCCACCGGGGCCGTTGATCGCCTCACCGATGACTCGCCAGAAGTCTTCCAGCGTCCTGATCTCGGTGCCGTCCAGCACGTATATCGCGGTCACAACCGCAGAATACGTGCGGCTCCGTGACGTGACTCGCCATTTTGAGCCCGTGCTGTTCAGGCAGCGCCTTGCACGGGCTCGCCGGAACATGTGCGCTTGGCCGGGTGCCCGGATGCTGGTGATGATCAGGGATCGGCCCTGTCGTTCGGAGACGAGTTCGTAGAGGTCGTCGGCTGGGAGGCGGACATCTGGCGCATGGCGAAGTCGTCGTTGGTGGATCGTGGTGACCGCGGTGGTCTCCAGCAGGCCCTTGAGGTGTCGCGGTGCGGCTCGATCTCTCCCACCGCACCTGGTTCAGCCTCCGGCTGGCCAGTTCCGGGAACCAGTCTTTGAGCAGCTTGGCCCAGTCCGCCTTGCTCATGGGCGGGCCGCCCGGGGTGATCCCGGCCGCCTCCGCCGACGCAGGGTACTTCCTGACCGTCTTGCGGTCCCCCCAACGAGGCGGACACCTGCCTCTTGGACGGGCCCGCGTACCAGTGCACGTAGATCTCGGCAATGTCGACCACGGTGAACGTTCTCCTTGCCATGCGGTGCGTCCGTCGACCTCTCGGCTCGCCGGTCAAGGGACCGCGACGGCTCCGAGAGGCCAGGACCCTCACCCCGGGCACCGGCATGCTCATGGGGAACACGACCGATTCGCAAGGAAGACCCAATAGAGCCCCAAACAACCTGAAACAGGGAATATCAGAGACCGTCCCTGCGGCCCTGAGACCGCAGCAGCGGTTGAGTATCGTGAGCCGTCAGGCTGTCGGCAGGGCCGCCGGCGACCTGCTCGCCGCCCCGGCAACCGCCCGGTGCAAGGGGACCGCGAGCGCAACGACGAACAGGCCGAAGACAGTGATCGGCAACAGCCAGAGCAACTGCGCAGGGTCGTCCCTCAGCCAGTGCCGGTTGCCCCACCAGTTCGCGCTGACGTCCAACACCATCACCGCAGTTGCCAGCCAGATCCCTTCCCGCCGCACAAGCCCCACCAGCACAGCCGCCAACGGATCGAGGATCACCAAGCTGACGAAGAACACCTGCAGAGAGACCTGAGGTAACGACGCATAGGCGTGGATGCCGCCACGGACCAGATCTGCGATGTGAGTGCCCGTGCCCTCAGTGAAACCGATCAAGTACACCGCGAGAACCCATCTCGCCCACAACGGCTGTGTGCCCCAACGTTCCCGCAGCTCAAATCCCACCGTGTCACCCTAGACGAGCGCCCGAGCCTCCGAGGAGGAGATGGCAGCGTCGCCCTGATCAACGGTCCCCAGCATCCCTACACCGGTCCGAGCGCGGTCAACAGCACCAGCGATGGTCAGTGCCCCGGTGGGGAATCGTGAACGCAGAGGTGTGGAATCACCGGCTCTGTCGAAGATCTTGTGGCGGCGGCTGCGCGAAGCGATGGTCGATAGGACTCGACGCTCATTGGCCCTGTTCGCCTACTCGTAAACGGTGGCTGCGCTGAGGGCTCGTGCGATGAAGGTCCAGTCGCCGTTGGCTGGAAGTTCCTTGTCGAAGTTCCGGTACCAACCGTCCGAGCCGGCTATCCACGCGGCGAGGGCTTCGAGGAAGCTGTCGAGGGTGCGGTTCTCCCAGCCATGTCCTCGTCGGCGATAGTCCTGGTGCAGCTCGCGGACGAATGCGACCAGCTCATCGCGTGTGTGTATCTCGTCATCAGGAGTGAGGGGCATGGGAGCCAACCTAGCCTGTGGGCGTTCAGGGCTTCCTGGGCGAACGTCAGGTCGCGAGGAGTATGCGTCTGCGGAGCAGTTCGAGGCTGGACCGTCCGTAGCCCTTGCGCTTGAGGAGTTTGATTCGTGTGACGTGGCCTTCGACCTGGCACGAGCTCCAGGGGCTGGAGGGCCCCACGATGACGGCGTCCTGGTCGCGGCGCAGGCCGGTGATCAGGGAATGCAGTGCTGGTAGGTCGTCACCGAGGACACGGTTCATCCAGTCGGGCAGCAGCTCGCCGCGGCGGTCGTGGAGCATGGCGGCGAAGTCGCGGACGTGCCTTGCCGTGGCGTCGAGGTGTGAGCAGGCGGTGCGGATCTCTTTGAGTTCCTGGTCGTCGCTGGAGGAAAGCCGATCCGGGTCGGTCATGTTCCAGTGGACGACGCGACGGGGCCGCGGAGCAGGGCGAGGTGTCACCGGCAGTCCATGCTTTTTGGAGGGGCGTAGGTAACGGCGGACGGTCTGGATGTCCCCGGGGAAGCCGAGGGCTTGGACTTCACGGTGGAGCTGGGGAATGTGGTGACAGCCCTCGTTCCAGCGTTGGTGCTGGCAAGGCTTGTACTTGTCGAGGATGGTCTGCCGGTTGACCGCCTTAACCAGAAGCTCATCGATGCTCGTGGCGCGGGCGAAGCGGCGCACGGTGGAGTGGTGCAGCCGCAGTTCCCGACCGATCACACCAAGGGACTTTCCCTCGGCCAGCCGTTCCTGCACTGCCGCGTAGCGTTCCTTGGTACGGGCAACCAGGCGCCGCGGACGGCCGAAGCAGTCACGGGTTCCGTCCGGTGGGTCGAGGGGCTTCGCGCGGTCGGCCGGGTCCGGCTCGGTGACCGTGGTTGTCGCGAAGGCGGATCGGATGCATGAATGGTGCGATCCAACGGTCTTCTCCACGGCCCCGGCGAGGTTTCGCCACAGGTGCCAGCCGTCGGCAACCTGGACGGCCTGGGGAGCGCCTGCCCTGGCCTCCTCGGCGTAGGCACCGGCACGGTCCCGGCAGACGATCTCCACCTCCGGATGTCTGGTCAGCCAAGCGGCGAGCGGCTCGGCTTCCCGCCCCGCCAGTACCTGGACCGGTCGGCGGGCCTCCAGGTCAACCAGGACGGTGGCGTACGAGTCGCCCTTGCGCAGCGCGAAGTCGTCCATGCCCAGGACGCGTACTGGTCCTTCAGGAGGATCAGGCACGGCCCTCAGCAGGTTCAACGCCTACCGTCAGCGGGGGCTGTGTCCCAGGTGCGGACTGGATCTGATCGACGGAGCCGGGTTCGACCCGGACGACGTTCAGAAGGCTTCCGCTTTCCGAACGTGATCGTGTGGTTCGAGGTTGGTGGGCATGAATTCCACCTGCAGGCGGGAGGGATGGGGCGGTTCGTC